>CAYVGM010000045.1:0-14836 GCA_964451125.1 uncultured Chitinophagales bacterium | reverse complement strand
TAACTATCTATACTGATTTGCACAAACAACAATTTATGATTAGAAATACTATGTTTCTCTATGTGGTTTAAACCGCACAACGAGTTCAGCTAATATTATGCTGTTACTTTCTTAACCTGAACTCAGGTTAATGACTAAAAAACAAAAACTCAATATCCGTATTTTTCTTTCCATCTTACTTTCAGGAACTGGCGCAATTCATTTTCTCGTGCATTTTTCCCCGGTTCATAAAATTTAGATCCTTTTATCTCATCCGGCAGAAATTCCATATCGGCAAAATTATTTTCATAATCGTGGGCATATTGGTAGCCTTTGCCATAATTAAGATTTTTCATGAGCTTAGTGGGTGCATTTCTTATAGCTAAGGGCACGGACAATTGACTGGTTTTTTCCGCCAGCTCCAAGGCGTGATTAATTGCCGTATAGCTGGCATTGCTCTTAGGTGATGTGGCTAAATAAACAGCACATTGTCCTAAGATAATACGACATTCCGGATAGCCTATTTTTTCTACGGCTTCGAAAGTAGCGTTTGCCAGCAAAAGCGCATTAGGGTTGGCATTTCCAATATCTTCTGATGCTAAAATCAGCATTCGTCTGGCAATAAATTTCGGATCTTCTCCTGCATTTATCATACGTGCCATCCAGTACAGTGCGGCATTGACATCACTACCACGCAAAGATTTTATAAAAGCAGAAATGATATCGTAGTGTTGTTCACCTGTTTTATCATAACGTGCAGTATAGGTTTGTATAATTTGCTCCACCATTTTATTGGTGATTACTTTTTCATCTCCTGCATTTTCAGCTACTAATTCCAGAATATTCAGGAGTTTACGGGCATCTCCTCCTGAAAAATAAATCAGAGCATCATATTCTTCAATCTGTAAATTAAGCGATTTCAAGTCATCATCTTGCTGCAAAGCTAAATGGGCAATTTGTTTCAAAGCTGTTTCATCCAAAGCATTCAAAACATACACCTGACTTCGGGATAATAGTGCGGAGTTGACTTCAAAAGATGGATTTTCTGTGGTAGCACCTATGAGAATTATAGTGCCATTCTCGACAGCTCCCAGCAGTGCATCTTGCTGTGATTTATTAAACCGGTGTATCTCGTCAATAAATAAAACTTTTGTACCAAATGTTTTGGCTTCATCTATAACTGCACGCAATTCTTTTACGCCAGAAGATATGGCGCTAAGCTGCTCAAAGGACAAACCGGCTTGTGTGGCCAGCACACGGGCCAAAGTAGTTTTGCCCACACCCGGAGGTCCCCAAAAAATAACAGAATGGAGTTTGTTTTTGTCTAATAAATTTCTGAGTGGTTTGCCTTCGCCTAACAGATGCTCCTGACCAATAATCTGGTCTATCGACTGCGGACGCATACGTTCTGCCAATGGAATTTGCATGAAGTGAAAATAAGAAAAGTAAAATTACGGAATGAATAAAATTATAAGCTAAATAACTGCTGTCAGACAAATTGCTTAATTACCATAATTGCAATGCCGTTACAATCTTTTTATCAACGAAAGTATTTGTTTTTTTATCGAAAACTTTTTGCGTAGTCCATCCAATCTTCACTTCTTTGTTTTTGTATAAATCCAACGATTGTACAAATTCTGCTGCACCATTGAAATAGGAATACAAAACGAAATTTCGGGTGTCTCCATTGGCTTCCACAATGACAAGATAAATGACATCTTCTATGATAATTTCTTTAAGAGTTCCTTCTGTAAATTCAGATTCTGTTGCTTCGGATGTTTGAGTAGTTTCCTCATCTAAAAGTTCTGAGTTGGCAAATAATTCTATAAAGGCAGGACACTTAGCAGCCAGTTTAATGCCAAGTTGTTTACCCATTTCATATGCACTCTTTTCGTCTGTCATATCAATATCATATTCATCTACCAATCCTTGCAAATTAGCTAACATAGCCTGAGTAACACATTTTTCCACTTCTTTCTTCAATCCTTCTTTATTTAAATTTTTATCTGTATCCTTAATACAATCACAAGCAGAAGCCATGGCTTTATCAGTAGCAGTCTTTTTCTGAGCAAATGCAGAAAAAAATGAAAGAAGCAAACTAACAACAAGTATATATTTCATATTTTATCATAATTTTTATAATATAATTTATTACATATCAGTCAGTGTCTTTTGTACTCTTTTTCTTTTGATAACTGTTTTTTTCAGGTTTGAGTCTGTGTTGGATATCACACTGATATTTCCATCGTTTTCCAATATTGCGGAATGCACTTGTTCTATTTTCTCAACACCGTGTTCTCTGATTGCTGCTTCCAGTTCATTAATAGTCAGAAAATTCTTATTCATATTAGTGTGGTTTATTTTACCATCATAGATTAATATCACCGGGTCAGCATTAAAAAGCTGATTAACTCTCTTAAATTTGAACTTAAGAAACCCTATAACATAATTGAACAAGAATAAAATGCCGGCTGCAACAAGACCGCCCGGTAATGAAGTATTCTCACCCACCATCGCATTTTGAACAGCATTACTGATAAGCAGCACTAAAACTAAATCGGATATGGAAAGTTGGGACAACTCCCGTTTGCCGAATACCCGAAAAGCTATCAGCATAAAGACATAGACCACTGCGCTACGAAAAGCGATATCTAAATAATCGGATAAATTAGCCGGCATGGACATTGGGATAAAATTAATGAAATTCCTCGTGTTAACATCATTTTACAAAAAAAGCAATTCGTATAAAGTACTTTTACCTATCAAACTATATGTATGTATAAAAATAAGTATTTTACTCCATTCCATTTTGTTCTTTTTATCAGCCTTTCATTCAGTATATCCTTAGTGGTATTTCGCGTCTTAACTACCCGGCAATTGCGATATACCTTTTTAGTCTGGAATTTATTTTTAGCTGTTATTCCATATGTAATTGCATTTTTTACTTATCATTTCAGAGAAAAAATGCCATCATACTTATTGGCTCCGGTTTTATTTTTATGGCTTATTTTTCTGCCCAATGCTCCTTATTTACTGACAGATTTAGTACATCTGCATCCAAGTCACAGCTTTATTTTCTGGTATGATCTGGTTCTGTTACTATCCTGTGGATGGAATGGATTAGTCTTGGGGCTTATATCTATGGCATATATTCAGGAAATTATTCAAAGCAAATGGAATAAAGCTATAGCCTGGATGGTTAGTTTCTGCTGCATGTTTTTATGTTCGTTTGGTATTTATCTGGGCAGAATATTGCGCTGGAACAGTTGGGATGCATTAACGAATACTCAGGATGTCTTTGCAGACATTGCAGATCGGTTTATAAATCCATTATCACACGGGCGCACATTGGGCGTTACCTTATTTTACGGCATCTTTTTATCATCCTGTATCTCTTTTTTCGTTTGTTAATACAGTCCGATTCGCTACGTATAACAAAAAGCAACTAACCATAAATAGTTATTTTGCACTTCTTGTTAAGTTAAAATCGATAGATTATTGAGTTAATGATAAATTTGTCTTATAAATTGTGTTTCAGGGATTTAAAGACCTGAAATTATCGAAATTTGTATGCCCCGAAAAAAACAGATATGTCGCAAAATAACAACATCAACTCCAGCAATGCGTTTAAAGACAGAGAGCGCACTAATATACTGTGGCCTCTTGAGAAGCCGACTATCTCTTTTTTGTGCAAAATAATGCCCCGCTTCATTTCTTCAGATATGCTGACTGCCATTGGTCTTATGGGAAGTGTTTTGGTAACTGTTTCCTTTTATTTGGCAACACAATATGGCAAAGCGTATTTATTTCTGGCCATCCTGGGCTTTGCTATCAATTGGTTTGGCGATTCATTAGACGGCAGAATTGCCTATTACAGAAGTACACCCCGCAAATGGTACGGCTTTTCATTAGATGTAATCATGGATTGGCTTTCTTTGGTACTCATGGCAGTAGGTTATTATTTGTACATTCCGAGTGATTACAAAATTTTGGTTTTTCTGTTTGCCTGTGCTTATGCCTGGGCAATGCTGATTGCACAACTCCGTTATAAACTTACTGACAAATACACGATAGATTCGGGCTTGTTAGGCCCTACGGAAACACGTGTAATTATTTGTCTTGTAATATTGGCAGAAATTTTGTTCAGCAATTCTATAAAATGGTTTTCCATTATCGTGAACATCATATTATGGACGATAGACATCATAGACACTTATAAATTGTTGCAAATTGGAAATGCCAAGGATGAAGAGGAACGCAAAATGAAAGAATTAAAAAACAAAGCATAGTGAAACTGACCAAGTCAAATATATTTTCGTTCATAAAAGCACAATTTTCAGCTTTTGTAGGCGGACTGTTTGATTATTCGGTCATGATTATATGCACTGAATTTTTTCATATACATTATACCCGTTCAATTGTAATCAGTGGCCTGATGGGTGCTTTTGTCAACTTTTCAATCAACCGTTACTGGACTTTCAAAGCTAATCAGCACACATCTTTCAAAAATCAGATTTTTAAATTCTATCTCGTTGTATTAGGCAGCATTTTCCTGAAATCAAGTGGCACTTTCTTATTGACAGAAAGCCTCGGATTGGATTATAAAATTAGCCGCCTGATTATTGATTTAATCGTATCATTGGGCTTTAATTACACTTTACAAAAATTCTGGGTATTTAAAACAAAAGACAAAATGCTTAAAAAGGCATCATAGTGTTTTACTAACTTAAATACATATCTATAATTTTTTGGTTGTTAGCTTTACTAAAATTCCGAATAATACTATCAGCTAATTGCAAATTCTGATTTCCTGAATTAGGATTTTGAAAACCAATAGTATAAATACCTGCAGCATGGGCGGCTTCGACACCGTTAGTTGAATCTTCAACCACCATTGCCTCACCACATGCCATAGAAAAATGATTTAATGCCTTGGTAAATATCTGAGGATGAGGCTTGCCAAACGCTACTTCTTCTCCTGAAATAATAAAATCAAAATTTGACAAAAGATTTGTTTTTGTCAGGATGAGTAAAATATTTTTTTTCATGGATGAAGACGCCAGTGCAATTTTTGCGCCTGCTGACTTCAACCCACTGAGTAAATCAGGAATTCCGGGAATTACAGTCAAATCCGTTTCTTGCAGCAATTTGTACTTTTGCATTTTTTCCAATGCAATTAATTCATCTACAGATTGGGGCAAAGCCGCTTTTGGTTTTAAATCTTGCCACATCAATTTTGCAGAGATGCCAATATAACGTTGGTATTCCTCCTCGGATACCGTATAACCATGCTGTATCAGAAATTCTTTATTCATTTGCACGTACAATGGTTCTGTATCAACCAGTACGCCATCCATATCAAAAATTGCAAGTTTTTTCAAAAAGGCTTAATTAATAATCTGAATTTCTATTTTAGATTTTTATTTATGAAAGCACAAGTCCCTAAAAGCATGATGACGAGCAATAATTTACTTTTTAAGCAATTCGAAGCATTTTAGTGCCTTTTTGCTCAGCAAGCTCTCTTCAGCCATTTGCAAGGCAGCAGCCAATGAGTTATCTTCATAAAGCTGTATGCCTAATGCCGCATTATACAGCACTACCTTTTGTTGTTCGGGTGTGGCTTTCAATTGCAACACATTCATAAATATTCGTGCGTTTTCTGCAATTGATTTTCCTCCCTTCAGACTCTCCTGACTTAAATATGCGCCAACCATTTTTTTTACATTAAATACTGTTCGTGCTTTCTTTTTAGTCCAGCCAATTGCATCCGATGTCAGCGACAATTCGTCGTAGCCATCATTAGCATGGATAATTAAATAATTTGCTTCCGTATTTTCTAAAACAGATTTATATAAATCTCCTGTATCTACCGAATTTACACCAATAAGGTTATAGTTAGGTCGTACCGGGTTTACAAGAGGACCTAAAAGGTTAAAAATTGTTTTCACTTGCAGCGACTTACGTACTTCAGATACATTTTTCAATGCAGGATAAAAATGTGGTGCATGTAAAAATGAAAAGTTTGCAACAGCCAATTGTTCTTGCACCGTTTTAGCATTTTCAGCCATACTGAAATTTAAATATTCCAATACATCAGATGAACCCGTAATAGAGCTATAGGCATAGTTGCCGTGCTTAGTAACAGGAACACCGGCGCCGGCACAAACAATTGCGGCAAGCGTGGAAATATTAAACGTATTTTTTCCGTCTCCTCCGGTGCCTACAATATCCAAAGTACGATGCTGAAGTACATTTACTTTTTCTGAAAGATTCATTATTGCCTTTCTAAAGCCCTTAAGTTCAACCGTTGACGGAAGTCTTGTATTGTATATGGTTAAGAATGCTGCCACCTGCACAGCATTATATTTTTGATTAACAATGTCGGTCAAAACAGCTACTGCTTCTCGTTCTGACAGTACATTTCCCTGTAATAAGTATTCGAGTGTAGATTTCATCCACAAATGTACTTATTCATATTCAATCATCACATTTTATTATCACGCAGTCAGTAATCATTTTGTATTTTTAGTAAAATTTTTATTTATGCTTAATCTGCAAGAACAAAAGAAATTTCAATCGATTATGACTAATGCCCTGTTGTTTAAAGGTGCGATGGCGGTACAACTTCCCTTTGCAGGCTTAAGTGGCATGCAAATTTCCGTACTGAATGAAGATGAATGCAAAGTGAAGGTGCCTTATAAATTTTTAAATAAAAATCCGTTCGGGTCAACCTATTGGGCGGTGTTGGGTATGGCTGCTGAGATGGCAAGCGGTGCATTATTGGTTATGTTTTGCAGAGGTGTAGAACCCACAGTATCTACTTTTGTAACGGGTTGTTCTGCCCAATTTATCAAGCAAGCCAAAGGGGTTACTACCTTTGTTTGCCATGACGGACAAAAAATAAAATCTGCCGTAGAAGGTGCAATTGAAAGCAAAAAAGCAATGACATTCTCAACAGAAGTAAATGGCTATGATAAGAATGGCGAGTTATTATGCGCTTTCACATTTGACTGGGGGGTGAAGCAAAGAAGCAAGAATAAGGAGTAAGGGCTTAGGTGTAAGTAGTGAGTATTAAGTATATAGTTGGCTGTACCCAATCTATTTGCAAAAATGAAACACTTTTGCTATTTCAGGTCGATGATTTTTTCGAAACTCCAGGCTTCCGCTTTTTCACCAAACCAAGGTTTCACCGTTTTCCAGAAAATACCAAAAAATTCAGATTCTCTATAGGCATTTAAGTCAGCCTCGCTATCCCATAAACTGTATGTAAAAAAGATTTGGGGATTATTAATGTCATGCCAGGCTTGTAATAAATTACAGCCTTGTTGATTCCTTATTGTAGTGCTTACTGTTGGAAAATAGGCTTCAAATGTAGCGACACTATCCTCTCTGAATGTAAGTTTGACTATACGGACTATCATGCTTCAAATATTACTTGTATGGAATCGCCTTTCATTAATCCCAGCAAATCTCCGGCATGACCACAATTGATGCAGAGCTCCAGAAATCCCAAAGTATTAAAACGCGCTAAACTATATGACAAAGGTACATCGCTATAGTTCTGAACTATCGTATCTAAAAAATCATTTTTCTTGTAGTTGATGCTGAATTTTTTTCCTTTAGCTATCCGTTCCACTTCATCTTTATGGATATTGGTAATAGCATTTCCAAAATTATCAATATAAGCAACTGTACCTACTATACGGTCGGCTTGAATAACAGGAATCATGGCTTTGCGCTCTAAATATTTTTGAGTAGCCACACCAATAGAACCAATATTATTATTAAATGTTATCTCCTTTACCACCCTGCAATAATATTCATCTATCGTATCTAGTTTAGCCTGTTTTATATCTACCTCCACCATCAAATCAGGCTTATCATCAAATACTAAAGTAAGTATGCCGTTATCCGGTGCAATAAAAAAATGATTCTGAAATTTGGCCGCTAAAATACGCTGACTGCTTAACCCTTGTTCGTAAACACGTGCAATGTGAATTGTGCCTTGCGGAAACTGACGAAAAATATTTTTAAGAAAAAAACCGCCGGTTACAATATCATAAGGAGGAATGGTGTGGCTGATATCAATTACCTTGGATGAGGGGCTGGCAGAATACAAATAACCTTTAAAAATGCCAACATCATAATCCCGTTCTCCAAAGTCTGTTAATAACGTAATCAGTGCCATAGTTTTAAAAATAGTATTTTGGCAGTAAAAATAAGAAATAATTGAGTGAACTGATAATTAAATTGGAAACTGTAGATCCGGTAGAATTTTTCGGATTTAACAACAACAAACTAAAAATTCTCAAAAGAGAATTCAGCAGGCTGAATATCAATGCCCGAGGAAATAAACTCATGGTAGCAGGCAATGCAGAAGAACTGGAGGCATTTAATGAAAAGATAAACCAGCTGGTAGATTATATGGAACGCTATGGTAAAATATCAGAGCAACATATGGAAGAAATTTTAGTCGGGCGTAATCCGTATGAAACCGAATTTCCAAGTTTTAAAGACAATGTGCTGGTGCATGGCAACAATGGATTGCTGGTAAAAGCAAGAACGGCCAATCAACAAAAGATGGTGGATCTTTCCGAAGGAAACGATATTTTATTTGCCATTGGTCCGGCAGGAACCGGTAAAACTTATACAGCTGTTGCACTTGCAGTGCGTGCTCTGAAAAACAAATGGGTGAAGAAAATCATCCTGACTCGTCCGGCAGTTGAAGCCGGTGAAAGCCTTGGTTTTTTGCCCGGAGATTTGAAAGAAAAAATTGATCCTTATCTGCGACCTCTTTATGATGCACTCGATGATATGATACCACCCGACAAGCTGGCTTATTTCATGCAAAACCGTGTTATTGAGGTGGCGCCTTTGGCTTATATGCGGGGCAGGACGCTTGACAATGCTTTTATGATTTTGGATGAAGCTCAGAATGCTACACAATTACAATTAAAAATGTTTTTAACGAGAATTGGTCCTTCTGCGAAATGTATTATCACGGGAGATTTATCTCAGATTGATTTACCTAAAAATCAGCATTCGGGATTAAAACATACCATGCGTATATTGGATAATATAGAGGGTATCGGCATAATCCGGTTGAGCGAAGAGGATGTCGTTCGCCATCGTTTAGTGAAAGCCATCATTCGTGCATTTGATAATGACCGCAAAGAAAAAGAACATCAGGAAGAAGAATGAAGTAATTCGGCAATGAGCGGTGTGAGAATGAGCAGATACGCTAAAGCAGATGAGAATTAATGTTCATTTTCCTCACCTCTTTCTTGGTTTCCTCCTTTTTCATGCTCAAACTGTTTTGCCCAATTGAGTACTATTTGTTTTTCTTGATCGTTAAGAATGGCATCACGGTGAATCAGTGTATAGCTTGACAGGGGCATTTCTCCTTTTTGGATAGTTTCACCAATTTCTTCCTTTTCTTTGGAGTTGTTGAAGTCATCAAAATTCAGTTTTTCTTTACCTTCTACAATATGACTATTCAGCCACCATGCTACAGGTTGAATATTGCTGTACCAAGGATAAACGGTATTGTTGCTATGGCAATCAAAGCAAGATTTTTTTAATATGGTCTGCACATCAGCAGGCATATAACTATAGTCAGCTACTTGAGCAGAAATATTTTTTTGGGGGTGGAAAAACTGAATTACAATAAATACAGCAAGCAATACAAACAAGATTTTCTTTTTCATAAAATTAATTTAGTACTTAAAGTTAGATAAAGAGTCTGATTTATCTTAATTGAAATAAAATTTGTATTCAATCCAATTAAAAACAGGCTTTATTTTTCTGCATTATGGTACTTAATTGCAAAGCGCTTATACTGATCATATGCGTAAAATCGGATATACTCTCCCGCTTCAATATGTTTTTGAATATCCCGCCAGTATTTGGGGTCAAAAATCTCTTCATGTTCTGCTAAAAAAATATCCCCGATGGGTCCATCCGGCACCATGAAGGCTTTAAATTCTTCCGGAAAGATGTCGTTTTGTTCAGCAGCTATCATTTCGAAATTTCCACGCGTATCGTCTTCGTCGGTGTACTGCGGAATGCGTCTGAAACGGCAATCCGTCACTTTTGCAATTTCATCATAATCATAAAAAATGACACGGCCGTGTCGCGTAACACCGAAATTTTTCAACAATAAATCGCCGGGGAAAATATTGGCTGCTGCCAACTCTTTAACACAAAATCCATAATCTAAAATTACACTGCACGCATCTATGGGGTTAGCTTCTTGCAAATAGAGATTTAAAGGCGTCATTCTTCGTTCCAGATACACATGCTTGATTAATACTTTATCTCCTTTAAATTCTACACTTTCTTTACAGGTTTCTTGCAGCTCTTGTGCCAGCTCAAAAGTGAATAATTTGCGGGGAAACTCTAAATTCTCAAACAAGTGAGCATACGCCATTCTGCCTACCCGGTCGTTTATTTCTACTTCTTCATATTTTTTTATGACGAACTCACGCGAACAATTTTTTGGCGGTTCAAATTTATCCCGGATAACTTTAAATACAAAATTAAAATATTTGAGCGTAAATACAGACATCACCATACCTTTGATGCCGGGTGCTAAAATAAATTTGTCTTCATGATTGTGAATATAATTCATCAAATCGCGGTACAAAATTGTTTTGCCATGCCGGTAATAACCAATAGAATCGTATAATTCGCCAACTGCTTTATGTGTGAGCATGGCTTTAAGATAATCAATCAGCTGCGCAGGATAGGCCGTATTGACCATAAACGATGAACGTGTAAATGAAAACAAGATAGATACATCAGCCGGAATATAAATAACGGAATCTGCAAATATGCCTTTTTCTTCATTGAGCAACGGTATTACTATTGGCATCGTCCAGTTTTTGTAAAACAAACGCCCGATAATAAAAGCCCCTCTGTTGCGAAAAAAAACAGATTTCAGAACTTCTATTCTGTCTAAAAATAAATTGGATTTCTGGAAAATAATAACCGGTGCCATTTCATCAAAAATATATTGTGCATCACGCTCCAGATTTTCAAATTTGACATTAAACTTCGCACTTTTCATAATTTGCTTTATAGCTAAAGTTGAAAAATGCGTGCAGTCTATCACCTCCCTTATTTCTTGTTCGTTGCCCGGAATGGGCTTGTAGTCTGTATAATCGAAGTATTCTATTTCAGGATTAAAACTTTTGTCATAAAAAATTTTACGGGTGATAGAGTTGTAAAATGTTTCCGAATTGAGTCGATAAGGCTTTTCTTTGATTACCTCCGAATATGTTTTTTTTATCTGTTTCCATGTACTGATATCAAACAACGAATCACCTAAAATTTCAGTAGTTTTTGCATGCACTTCTTTTACATAATTACCAAAAAGTTTATAGCGTTTTTGTTGGTTTCTATAAATGTCGTGAAATTTTTTTTCTTCAAAATAAGCTTTAGCACACGAAGTTGTTTCATTAAATGTATAGAGCAAATTGTCATATTTTTCGGCAATGTAGCGGGCAACTTCCTGCACTTTCTCGTTGGTCGTCATCATACTGAATAGAATTATTTTCCAAGATAAGTAAATTCTGTTAACCGTGCTGAAGGGCAAGTGTACTAATTACTGTCAGATGGAAACATCTGACAGCACGGACGTGCCGTCTGGTCTTCCGACCTGACGGAAGAAATGAATCGGAAGGTTACTTTCAGTCAGATGTTTCCATCTGGCAGCATCCAAACAGAATAAATCTTATTTTTACTGAAAATAGTCTATTTTGGATATTGAATTTTTGAGGACTTATTGTCTAAGCAAGCCTGCTGTTACGGAGGACTTTCCTTTTGATGAAGAAACATTGGTTTTTAAAGTCTGCGGTAAGATTTTTTTACTTACGGATATTCATACGCAACCGGTAAGTGCTAATTTAAAGTGTGAACCTGAATATGCAGTTGAACTCCGCGACAGATACCATTGCATCCGACCGGGTTATCATATGAATAAAGTGCATTGGAATACGGTTACCTTTGATGATGAGATGACACATCGTGAATATCTTGATTTAATTGACCACTCGTATAATCAAGTGGTGAAAGGCTTGCCAAAAAAACTGCGTGATGCATTATAAGCTGAATCTTTTATTTACACTTCTATTTTGTAGCCTGTTATACGGTTACAGCGAAAATAATATTCAGCTTTCAAAGACATTTAAAGGGACCGTTTTATACAACTCTAAAAAAGGTGACGAAAATCTGAGTGACTCCATCATCCGTATAAATTTTAATGCAGAAAATACAACGAACCAAAAAACGTACAACTATATCAGCATTATCAATACGGTAATAAACAAGATAGAAATTGATGAGCGTGATTCAACTTATTTTTTAGGAGATAAAGAAAAATTTGCAGACCGGATTTTTTACCACAGCAATTTTGTTTTTCCTGTGGTGCTGCAACCAAAAGAAAAAAAACAATTTGAGATACGCATCTTCCCACAAGCTGAGAATTTACAAGTAAAAGTAACCTTGCTGCCTGAAAATGAATTTATCAAATTCAGCAATCACGATAATTTCTTTACCGGTGTTTTTTTCGGAATCTGCTTCATGTTTATTCTGCTTTTAATCTCTTTTTATATTTACAGCAAAAGCAAGTTTTTTATCTACTATTTATTTATTACAGTCTTTCAGATTTTATTGTTTATCTATTATAGTGGTATAGGATTTCACCGCATTTGGGCATATTCTAATTTTATTCAGCAGTATTTGTGCATTCCGCTTTTTGTCGGATATTTTATCTTTCATATAGAGTTTATCCGTTTCTTTTTCGTAGCCGAACTGCGCAAACCGATCTATAAAAAACTATTTCGTATTCTGATTATTTGCAGCCTGTTTGCTGCATTTATCTTTATATATATCAACTATCATTTCTACCATAAAAAAGATTTTTTTTCCATCGCATATACCTTATTGCAATTTGCTATTGTCTGCTATATGCTGGTTATTTTTTTATTGTGTTTTCTCAGTTACCGCGATTCAAAGCAAGCTCAAATTTTATGGATTCTTATCGGTTCGATTATTCATTATTTGAGTTGGATATTTTTTCTGAATAATATTTACGGAAGTTCCACAATCTTAAACCGCATTAATGCATGGATGCTGATACCCGGCAATCAGTTTATTTCCAACATCAGTTTTATCTTGTTTACGCTAGAGATTTTCATCATCAGCTTTTTCATTGTTTACAATTATCATTTTCTCATCAGGCAAAACATCTTGTCTTATAAGAGGCTATTATTCTTACAGAAAAAAAACATCAATACCTTTATTTTAGGTCAGGAGAACGAACGAGAAAAGATTACAGAAATTATCCAGTCTGAGTTGGTGCTCCCTATCCAACAGCTGAATCATGATTTAACGAATTGGGAAAAATCTTTCCGGCACAGTGACAAATTATTATCCAAAATTCATCAGGAAATGGAGATTGTATTACGCGATATTCATCACATAACTACCAATTATGTAACGCCGGATTTAGAGCGTATGCCACTCCATGAGTTGCTCTATACTGCCTGCGACAAACTAACTGAAAATCACGAATTGCGCATAGAATCCGAACAGCCACTCTCTTATTCATTGAATGCTGTTGCCAATGTGCAGCTTTATCGCATCTTTCAGGAACTGTCTAATAATATACTCAAGCATGCAGAAGCGGATGAGGTTTTTATACGTTATTATAACCAAGACCAATCACTGGTTTTTATTATTAAAGACAACGGGTTGGGCTTTCAGGAAGAAGCAAAGCACGGATTGGGGTTGTTGAATATTCAATCCAGATTAGATACCATGAATGGCAGTATGCATATTCAGTCTGTTAAAGAAAACACAGGCACGAATATTATTTTGATTTTACCTTTATCCGATATCAGATGACAAGAAAATTCTGCATATTAATTATCCTGTTAAAATTCAGTTTTGGATTTGCTGTACAGGATAATATTTTCAATCTGAATAAGGAAATGCGTTTCAAAACTGCTACGCCCTATTTGCAGCTTAAGGTCAATACAGATACTATTGTTTACAGCTTGCAGCTAATCAACAGCACCGGAGAAGAGCAGGAAATCATTGTGGAGCTGCCCTCCGAACAGTTAGACAAAATTGATGTAAAGCTTTATGATACAACAGGATTAAAACAAGAACAAATCTTCCTAAATAAAAAAATCGAAGACCGTGTCTACTATGACAGAAATATCGATTTTCCATTTACCATCGGCAAATCTGAAAATTTTCGTCTTGATTTTATTTACCACCAGAAAGACATGCACAATATTTTCAAGCCGGAAGTACTGGTATGGAAACGAAGTGCAAAGATAAACCGCATGCAGGCATTAGAGCTGACACGCGGTGTCTTTTATGGCATTCTGGCACTGTATATTATTATCTCCATCTATCTTTATTTCTTAATAAAAACCAGAAATTACATTTATTACAGTGCGTATCTTCTAGCCGGAACACTCTATCTTTTTGTCAAAAACAGTTTTGCTTTTGAATATCTGTGGTCAAATTATCCGCATCTGGATTTTCTGATGCGCAAAGTGATGTTATCCATGTATTTGCTGGCATCTGTTACTTTCTTGAGAGGATTTATAAAATCCAGAGTGAAAGCAGTAAGGTTGCAGCGCATTTCCAAACAATTTATTATTGCTGGCATCTTTATTACTTTTATCTCCTTCTTATTCGGCTTATTAACTCCGCAGCTGCAACAACTTTTCAAAATTTCGCAAAGCATCTTTGCTATTGCCTGTTATATCATGATCTTATTTACTTTTATCACGGCTTACCTGAAATCTAATAATCGTTCACTTATTTTTTTTACGTTAGT
>CAYVGM010000044.1:0-15070 GCA_964451125.1 uncultured Chitinophagales bacterium | reverse complement strand
CAAACGGATATAAATTAGTTGCCCAAATAGGGTCTTCGCTTATAAAGCGTCCGGTTTGTGGGTCGTAGTAGCGGGCACGCATAAAGGTGCGGTTGGGGGCATCGTATTGCACTCCATATTGCCCGTTATATCTATATACATTTACATCATTAGCCGGTTCGTTGGCTGCCAATACAGTGCCAAAGGCATCATAACTGTAGGTATGCGTAATGGTTTGGCTGGCATCGGTTAGGGCAACCGTACTGCCTCTAAAATCATAATGGTAATAGTGTGTAGTGCCATTGGGTTTTATACGGCTCACCAAACCCGTAGCACCATATATATAATAGTTGGTTGGTGTATTGCTTTGGTCGGTTTCTAATAATACCTGGCTCATGCCTAATATGTTGAGTATGTATTTGGTTGGTATGCCATTGGCAGTTTTGGTGCGTCGGTTGCCACTGCCATCGTACGTAAACGTAGCTGGGTAAGCACCAGTGGCACTTAGTAAATTATCGTTCAAATCAAAGGAATAGCTATCGCTTCCACGTTGGGTAATATTACCGGCACCATCGTGTGTAAAGTTGGTACTGCCTGCATTTTGTATGCGGTTAAAAGGCATGGCACCATAATTAGTAGTGCCGTTAGTTAGTGAGCTTAATGCAGTAGCCAAAGCAGGTTCGTTTATGGTTTCATCTTTATGATTGCCTGTTTTATCTAAAGTAAAACTGTACTCGCTAATTACCGTGCCGTTGCTTTTTTTGTTTTGCATACCCGTCATGCGTCCTGCGGCATCGTAGCTGTATTGACAATACGTACCGTTAGCGTAGGTTACCCTGTCCATGCGGTCGTCTATCAAATAAGTATAAGTTGTCTTTTGGCTGTTCCAATCTGTTACGTCTTTCATGCGGTTGTTGGCATCGTAGGTATAAGTTACCGTTTTATTACCCGGGTAAGTTATGGATAATACATTACCGTTGTTGTCGTAGCTATAATCTATTCTGTTGCCAAAATAGTCGTCGTAATAGTCCAATCGGTCGTTAATATCATAATATAAATTCAACGTACCATTGGTATTGGTAATCGTTTTAATATTGTTTCGGCTATCGTAGGTATAAGATGTTTGCCCATCGCTTACTAACCTTCCTGTGGTGGCATCGTAGGTATAGTTAAACGTACCCGTTGCCTTTGTAAAGGTTGCCAAACTACCATCTGTATTGTAGGTATAGCTTTTGGTATTACCACCAAACGCCTCAGACATCAAAAAGTCGTCGTCAAAACGGTAGGTTAAAACGGTGCTTTCATTTTTGGCATTTTTTATATTTGTCAAGTTGTCGTTGGCATCATAAGAATAATCTGTAGGATATCCCAAGGCATTGGTTTCTTTAGTCAGGTTGTCGTTGTTGTCATATAAGAAAGAAGTGGTATTGCCATTGGCATCAGTTTTAGATAATAAGCGGGAAGCATTATCATACGAAGCCGAAGTGCTAATAGCCAATGGCATTTGTATGCTGTTTATATTTCCGTTGGCATCAAAACCTAAGCTGGTGGAAATTCCGGCTGGGTTTGTAATTTGGTTAGCTTGACCAAAACTGTTTCTTTCAATTTGTATGATGCCTCCACCGCTTGGACGAGTAACACTGGTTAAATTGCCGGCAGGATCATAATCGTAAGTAGTTATATTACCATTGCCATCGGTATAGGTTTTTACATCATTTTTTGAGGTGTAGGTAAATGTTTGGGTGATGCCATTTTTGGTAATATTTAATAAATTACCGTTTGCATCGTAATTCATAGAAACATTCTGTCCTTGTACATTCATGCTCTGTGGCTTAAATATATTGCTACCTGTGCCGTATTGTATATTATTTACAGTAGTGGTAGGCGATGCAATACTGGTAGGATTGCCATTAGTATTGTATTGGTAAGTAGTCGTTCTGTTTAGATTGTCTTTTACCGTAGAACCTGCTTGCCCCATAGCGGTACTGTATTGGTTTTGCCAGTTTACATTTATTTTGTTGGTATTGGTTTCTGATGAACGTAGTTTGCGTTGGTAGTAAGTATTAGTAATGATATTGCCTTTAGGTAATTTAATACGCGTTAATAAATGAGTTTGATCGGCACGTGTGCCATCGTAGTAGTATTCTGTATATTGACCTTTGGCATCTTGATACCAATCTAAATCGCCAAAAGCAGAAACTTTAAATTTAATAGAACGACTAATCGAATTATCTACTACTTCTCTGATATAGTTTGTTCCTATATTATACAGAAATCCAATTGAACGACCAGTAGCATTATCTGTTACTGTTTTTAATCTTATTGGTGCATTTGTACCAGATGGTGAACCATATTCATAGCTCATTTCTAATGTATTTAAATTTCTATCTTGAATAATATCTAAAAAATAGACTTTACTCGTACCACTACTATTGCCAAAAGTTCTTAATAAATATTTACTTTGATCCTTCGTAGTAATTGTTACTTTTTTATATATAAGACCAGTTGTACCATCTGTTCCTGTACCTTGAACTAAATTATCATACACACCTTGTGTTTCATACGTGTTTGTATTGAGATTATATACATGTATTGAACCATCTGCCCAAAAAATATATAATCTGTCTGGCACAGAATTTACTTGTCCATTTATGGTTTCGGTATATCCATCTACTTTTTGAGCAAATATATTGTAGGTATGTGTCCAGCCATATCCTAATGGGTTCATTCCTTGATTATCTAAGTTGGCGAATAAAGACTTAAAGAAAAAATCAGGCAATTCTGTCCAATAAGAGTTATAAGAATGTGTAAATTCTAATGGCAGACCACGTCCGGGAATAGCAAATGAAGTTTTTTGATAATGACTAAAATTAGCTTGGTCAATACCCGGTACATTACTCATATTTGCCAATCGTAAATTCATTGGAATAAAATAATTGGCAGTATCTTGTAATTGTGTAGAGGTAGGTCTGGTAAAGTTGGTAAAAGTCATTAATCTGTATAAAATAATAAATGCTTCTTCTCTTCTCATAGATTTATAAGGATCAAAGCAAGTTCCACCTGCACAACCATAACCACTCACTAATCCTAAATCATACGCTTTCTTAATATAGCCGTACATTGGGTCGGAGGTTGGTACATCTGTAAATGGATTTGTCCCTGATGTGGAAGGTGCAATATTAAATGCCTCTAAAAAAACTTTCATGGCATATCTGCGCTCTATACTATCCGCAGGTCTAAAATTGAAAAAATCCCTAGAAAATGGACTTACACCATCTCCATATTCTAAATAACACAAAGCTTTTGCAGCATAATACCAATAAGAGTTTTGTGCAGTTGCTGACTGCATATCATTAAATGGTGTGGGAAAATTATCAGCAGGTGTAGCAGGATTACCAGTACCATACAATGCTTGATAAATAATACGTGCCAATTGATTGCGCTGTACAGGAAAATCTCTGTTATAGTTTCCATCTTGGGTAGATGTAATTATTCCATTTTGACATAAATATGCTTGAGCAGTGCAAGAAACAGAACCACTGGCTGGTGGGTTTGTCCATGTGCATCCGGAACAGGAAGTAGGAGCAACTACAGTATAGTTTGTAGTACATAATTGTGTAGCAGAAGCATCGTATAATGCCAATGGATAAGTGCCAGGTGTGCTTTGTATAGCACTTGAATTATAAGTAAAAGTTTGACTACCGCCTGCTGGTATATTTGCATTAAAAGTATTTAAAAAACCTCCATTAAATCTCATGGTAATATTTCCGTTATAGACAGCAGTACCAGTATTATTTAAAGTATAAGAGAAAGTTGCAGCTTGCCCTTGAACTAAAGGATTTGGTGAAACAGATGAAGTGCCACAGACTATAAAAGGTGCTGGTGATGAATTTACTGTAATTGCATTACTATTACAAATTTTTGTGCCACTTGAATTTTCTATACTTAAATAATAAGTTCCAGGAGATGATTGAATTGCTGTAGAAGTAAATGAAAAGGTATAGGTTTGACCTGCAGATAGACCGTTTATACATTGTAAATTATTCCCAGTTGAAGTGCCTCTCCACCATAGGCATAACTGTCCTGTATAATCACCTGTTCCACTATTAGTTATAGGGTAATTAAACGTAGCAGACTGCCCTTGTATTACGGGGTTTGGTGATACTGAATAGCTACCACAACTAAAACTAGGAGAAGCTGCAACTACGGTATATGGTAAACTGTTGCATAGTTTAGTACCGCTTGAATTTTCAACACTTAAATAATAATTACCTGGCGTAGATTGTATTGCTGAAGAAGTAAATGAAAAGGTATAGGATTGACCTGCGGCTAGACCGTTTATACATTGTAAGTTATTCCCTGTAGTAGTACCTCGCCACCATAAACATAATTGTCCCGTATAATCACCTGTACCAGTATTAGATATTGTATAATTAAAAGTAGCAGGTTGTCCTTGTACAATAGGATTTGGAGAGATTGAATTATTGCCACAACTAATTTGAGGAGCTGTTGCTGTTGCAGTAATTGTTATAGGTAATGAAATATAACGCAAGCTTCCCGAATTTGGGGTTATTCTTACATAAAATGTTTTAGGGTTTCCAACAGTAACACCATGATTAAAACTACTAAAGGTTGCACCAGAGCTACCTGATGTATATGTTGTTGAAGTTAAAACACCTGTAGCATCACATTCGCTAGGAACGACGTAAGCTGTACCAGATGCACCAAAAGTACCACTTCTACTAAATTGAATTGTAACTGTTGATGAATTTAAATTAATAACTCTTGCTATAATAATACTCCTAGATACATCTCCAAATGTACATGTAATAGTAGAGCCACTTCCAACAGTTGTATAAGTATTTAGAGCCGGGTTGGATGACCATGTTTGCGCACTTGCATTTAATATACTTCCAAAAATTAATAAGAATAGGACTTTTAGGTAGGTATTTCTCATAAGCTAAATTTGTTTCCAAATTAAGTATCCGATATTAATTTGTATATACTAAAAGTTATGAAACTGAAAAAAACGGGGATGAAAAGGAATTAATTTTACAATACTTGCATTTACACTCTTATTTACTTGTATTTTTGTTGAGTGAAGATGTTTTTTCTTTATATTGTTTACATTTTATTAACATTTGAGCTATATGCTCAACAAACTTTGCTATATCGCAATGCCGGATATGTTTATTCGGTTAAAGACAGTGTAATTGGCAGTAATTTTACACATTCAAACTTTGAACTGGGAAATGGTTCCTTTTTAGTAAAGCCTTATTCGGGTAATATAAAAATAATACATAATAACTATACGGTTACGCTCCCACATACGCAACCTGAACTAAATGCCACTCCATTTATTACAGCTGTATGTAATATTAGCCCAAGTGAGTCGTGGTTATTTTCAGATCAACAAATCATGCACCTAAAGAATGATTCAATTTGCAAGATTATTAATATTAAAGAACACTTTCATTCTTGTGTGCTTGTAAATAAAAAATTAGTCTATTTGTTACTTGAACATAAAGCATCGCAACATTCCGGGCTGTGGCAATATGATGGTCATCAATTAAAAAAACTACAGGATTATCCCTTTATTATTCACAATATTTATTTCGAGAACAAGAAAATAATTGTTTCAAGAAGCATATCGGATTATAATAAATTGATTTTTTATTCTCTTGACTCTTTCAACTTTCACATAACCGATAGTATAATCTATAATTATGGGAATATTTTATCTGTAAAAAGTATAGACAATATCACTGCAATTTCGACAAGTCAACCAATTTTCGTTTACCGGTATAACAAAGGACAACAGCGTAGATTTCCAATAAAATTTGCAAGTACTGGTGAAATAATACATAACAGCAACTTAGACAATACCTTTCTGACAATTAAAGATAATGAAAAACGTATTTATAGTTTTCAGGACAGCATTCAATTGGAGGCACTTACAGATTTAGGAGCTATTGGCAGACAGTATTTTAAAAATAAGGAATCAGGGAGTTTTATCATGGGCACAGGAACTACGCTTATTCGCATATTTCCCTATTTAAAAGCCTATCCAAATATTTATAATAAAAGCAACAGTAATAATATTTTCTCCATACAACAAAGTAAAAATGGTACGCTCTTTTTAGCCGGATATGATAATAACTTATCTATATTAAAAAATAATACTTTAACAGCAACTCCGATTACTAAGCATCGTTTCATAAATGGTGGTTTTAGTAGTCAAAATAGTGTATTTTTAATAGGTGAGCATGAATATTACGGTGGTGTTATGCGTTTTGATAATAACACATACTCTTATACCCGACTTACTGACAGCGTAACAGGTTTCTATTTATTGCCTACAAAAGACAAGCTCTATTTTGCTACTTCTCAAAAAGGTCTTTGGTTAACAGATATCAACAACATTTATGGCGATAAAAAAGCTGTATGGCATAAAATTACAAGTAAAGACGGCTTATTTGAAGGAAATATCTTAACTTTAACAGAAGACTCGATTGGAAATATCTGGATGAGTCATCCCAAAATTGGTATTGCAATTTATAACCCACAAACACAAAAAATACAATCCTTAACGATTGAAAAAAAAGAGATTGATTTTGGTGCTATGTGTTCGCTTACAGATACATACGGTATGGTTTGGTTTGGTACTTCACAACGTGGATTAGTTTATTGTGACAAAGATGGGAGCAATACCATAAAGCAGACGGATTTCCATTCAATTACACATCCTTTATTGCCTGCTACCAAAAAGATTTCATTTATAACACAATGGAGAAATTTTATTGTATTAGGTGCCGGCAACGATATTTTACTTTTTGATTTAACATGGTGGAAAGAAAAAAAACAAGTGCGGATAAGATATTTAAATCCTTTAGCTACAAATTTCACATCCGAAACGGAGCAAAACACAATTTTGATTGACAATCAAGACAGTACCATTTGGTTTAGCACCAGTGATATGTTGTACAACTGGGATATTGAAAAATGGTTAAAACTACCTGTTGCACGAATAATACCTCAAATAGTCGTCAATGGAAAAGAGGTTAAAGAAAATTCAATAATAAGATTAGGGTATAACGACAATACACTTCAAATAAAGTTACATTATCAAAGTGCAGACAACTTGCCAAGGTATACATCCGTATCAATAGTCAATAATGAAGATTCTCTCATCTTTCAAACTCCCAATTTATTATCTACTTTCACTTATCCTAACTTAAAAAGTGATAATTATACGCTTTATGTTCAGGTTTGTCAATTTGATGGCAGTATCAGTATTCATAAATTTTCCATTTTTATAGATAATATCTTTTATAAAAAATGGTGGTTTATATTATTGAATTTCTTACTCATCAGCTGTTTTTTTATTTGGCTATATATAATCAAAAGAAAAGCAGATATTCAAAAAAAAGAAATCAGTGAATTAAAATTATTGCACGTACTACAACAAGTAAAGCCACACTTTATGTTAAATTCTCTAAATGTATTACAGAGCGAAGCCAGTGATAAACCTCAATCTATAGAAATTATTGATCGACTGAGCGACAGTATAGATTTACTTTTCAGGAAAAATGATAGCAAAAATATCACTCATTCCATACAAATGGAATGGAAACTTATATTAAATACTATTCAATTAACAAAACTAACCAATTTAAAAGACCTCGAGTATAAGATTCCGGATCAAAAAACTATTGAAAAACTGAATTTTAATGTTCCAATTTGCTTATTGCAAATTCATGTAGAAAATGCACTAAAGCATGGATTATTAAATAAGTTAGATGGTCCGTTTTCTTTAAAAATAGAATTTGAAGAAAATATAGAGTATTATGTATTTACAATAATGGATAATGGAATTGGTTTTTTAAAATCCAAAGAAATAAATAAATTCTCTAAAGGTGGAACTGGAATAAAAAATTGTGAAGCCTTGCTAAAAATATTAAATCAATATAACCGTACTCCTATATCCTTTACAATAACTGAAGGCTATGCAACTGATTTTAGTGACCATTTTACACAAGTAATAGTTAAAATTCCGAAAAAATACAAATATGAATATCAATAAACAGTTTACTTTTTTAGTGGTTGATGACTATGATGATACTTGTAAAGGTATTATCAATAAAATGAAAGCATTTGATAAATGGGTTTCTTGCGGTTACGAAAGACATGTTATCAGAGCAATAGACAATATTATACAAAACAAGCCTGAATTAATTTTCCTAGACTGGGATTTAGCAGGTGGTAAGGCCTTTACTGTATTGGACTATATCAAAAGCATAGATAATTATTTTCCCTTCATCATATTTAATTCCGGTTATTTGGCTGAACACCCTGAAATAGCAGAAAAAGCTCATAACGAATATAATGTAGATAAGATTTTGTATGTCAAGAAACCTATTTTTGGTGAACGATTTAATGAAATAGAAAATTATATCAAAGAAGCTGAATCTAAGGCAATTAAAGAACAAGTTAAAAATGGCAAATTCGCTATCATTAAAACTACAAGTGGCAGTGTTTTAAAACTGGATTTTGAGTTACTTTTAGCAATTGAACACAATAATGAAACTCAAATTAAATACTTCTATTTCGCAAATCATTCTTTACCACTTTTTATTGACATAAACTGGAAGTCCTGCTATGATTTATTGGATAGTTTAGAAATCAATTACTACATTTATAATCATCGGGAAGGATTAATAATAAAGAACTACATATCCAAAGTAAACCTACCAAACATAAGCATTACTGGGCTTGATAAGAAATTCATGGTACCAAAAAATAAACATAAAGAATTTTTAAGCTGGTATCGACAATAAAAGTCAGTTATATATACAGTATTCACTAAAATGGATGCAGCATTTTAAAAAATTTAAGATTCCATTCATTTTTAAAATTTTACATTTGCTCAATGAATATCAACAAGGCTTATTTACCTCTTTTTGCTGCCCTCATTTTGGCATTTGGCATCTATGCAGGCTATAAAATACAAGAAAGAAATACCGCTCGTTTCAGCTTTTTATCTTCTAAAACCAATCAGTCCAAACTGGAATATATCCTCAGCTTAATCGACTCCAGATATGTAGATACGGTAGATACCAAAAAACTCTACGATGAAACACTCAATGAAATGCTGGCAAAATTAGATCCGCACAGCGTTTATCTTCCTCCGGTAGAGATGAAACACGAAGAAGAAATTATGGACGGCAACTTTGACGGAATCGGTATCGAATTTTCTTTACAAAAAGACACCATTTATGTGAATACACCTATTAGCGGCGGTCCATCTGAAAAAGCAGGAATCAATGCAGGCGATAAAATCATTTTTATTGATGACTCAAGTGCCGCTGGAATTAAAATAACCAACGAGATGGTCATGAAAAGACTAAAAGGGCTCAAAGGTACCAAAGTAAAAGTAGGTGTTTTGAAAGCCGGCACACGTAAAATTGTAAATTACACCATTGTGCGGGATAAAATTCCAATTTATTCTGTAGATGCCGGATTTATGCTGAATAAAGAAGTCGGCTATATCAAAATAAACCGCTTTGCTAAAACGACTTATCAGGAATTTATGCAAAAGTTGGAAGCCTTGCAAAAACAGGGTATGAAAAAATTAGTCTTGGATCTGCGACAAAATCCGGGTGGTTTCATGGATCAAGCGATAGAAATAGCAGACGAATTTTTAGAAGGTAATAAAACCATAGTAGTAACACAGGGAAGAACGATGCCAAAGACTACAGACAAAGCACAAAACATGGGACTGTTTGAAACGGGCAAACTGGTGATTTTAGTAGATGAAGGTTCGGCATCTGCCAGCGAAATAGTGAGCGGAGCCATTCAAGACTGGGACAGAGGTGTCATCATTGGGCGACGCACTTTCGGTAAAGGTTTGGTTCAACAAGAGTATGAAATTGGAGACGGAAGTTCAGTGAGGCTTACAGTTGCCAAATATTATACACCCAGTGGCAGATCTATACAGAGTCCCTACACTGAAGGTGCAGAAGCTTATTATATGGATGCCTTTAAGCGTGCCAGCCACGAAGCTTTCAGTGCTGACAGTATTCAGCAAAATAAAAAACAAGTCTATCATACGTTGATAAAAAACAGAACAATTTATGGTGGCGGCGGTATCACACCGGATATTTTTATTGCCTTGGATACCAGTATGCTCAATCCATTTGTACAAAAAGTGGCAGAAACAAATGCACTTCAGGAATTTGTCTTTAATTATTACAACAATCAAAAGTCGGCTTTGTCAGTTTATAAAAATGAACAAAATTTCAATACAGGCTTTAAAGTAGATGATTTACTCTATCAGCAATTTATCACTTTTGCACAATCTAAAGGTGCAAATGCTGCCGAATTGAAATATGCTGCTGTTTCCCGTAATTATCTTTCTGAAAAAATAAAGAGTTATTTAGCCCGTCAGCTATACAACAATGAAGGCTATTACTACATAGCTGCACAAAATGACAAAATGGTACAAAGAGCCTTACAGGAATTGATGAAATAATCCAATAACAACATATTATTCATAACTCGTTGTATGGTTTAAACCACATAAAAACATAACAATTTTATTCATAAATAGCTGTCTGGTGCAAATCAGTATAGATGGTCAAGCAAAAATATAGTATCGTTTTTGACTATTCCTATGTTTTTCTGTTCTTTCCTCAATTTTTGTATAGTAAAGATTAATTGTTAATTCTAAAAAAATCTATGCATCGAGTGGTAAAAATTATAAATCAAACCGCTCAAGAGGATACTCATAAGTAATCTCTTAACAACTAAGGGTTTAAAGAAATCAGTAATTTAACAAGATTATATTCAAACGTAAGCAAAATCGAGATAAGGTTTTTGCTGCCTATTGTATTATAATTAATCCAGTTTACATAACATTTCATTACAACATAGGGTTTTGATAACTGATTCATCTTAAAAAATATTATTGTGTTATTTTAAGCAAAACAGGCACTTAAATGCATTATGTACTAAAATTATTAAATAATTTTACGCAATTAAACCATTTTAGTAATGTATTACTCAAAATTTCTTAACTTTCAAAAATAGGATTCAGATTATTTCATGCTTAGTATTGCGTATAGTTAATTTTTAAAATCTTACGCTTATGAAAAAAAGAAGTATTTTATTCGTTGCACTGCTGATTTTCAGTCTGGCGAAACTGCATGCACAAACGGATGCTGAACGCATCAAAACTCTGGAAGAAAAAGTAGACTTACTCACTAAACAGGTTCAAGCCCAACAGACACAAGTACAGCAAGTAGATACTACTATTGCCATCATAACAAAAGAAGAGAAAAAAAGTATGGACGAAAAATGGGAAGAAGTAAAAAGCAGAATTCCATTTAAAATAAGCGGTTCAGTTGATGCTTATGTACAAACAAATTTTGCAGGCAAACATACCAACTCTGTATTAAACGAAGCATTTCCAAATAAAGCTAATTCCTTTGAATTAGGTATGATTAACTTGATGATGAGCAAAGAGATAAAAAAAGTGGGTTTTATGGCAGATATTGGTTTTGGTCCGCGTGCCGAAGTTGCCAATAATACCTTATATGCCAACACAATACTCGCTATCAAACAGCTCTATATGACCTATGCACCTACGGACTGGGTGAAATTTACTTTGGGTAATTTCAGCACTTACTTTGGTTATGAATTGATAGAGCCGCAAAATAATTTTCATTATTCCACCTCGCTGGCGTTCCAAAACGGTCCGTTTTATCATACCGGTTTTAAAGCCAATTTTACCAAGAAGAACTGGAATGTCTTGTTGGGATTTTTTGATGATACTGATACCAAATCTGATGATGACAGAAATAAATATGTAGGCGCACAAGTCGGCTATACAGGTTCAAAAGTAAGTACCTATTTAAATTTTATCGGCGGAAATGAGCCTGATACATTGTTTCAACGTAGATATAAATTTGCATTAGGCTCCACTACTTCTGCTACTTTAGGTAAAAAAGGAAAAGGTACGCTGGCCTTAGACTTGGCTTATTACAGATGGCTTTTAAAAGTAAACAAAAAGGACGGTACTAAATCTAATGCACAATTTGCTTCTGTCTATCTTTATGGGAAGTATGCCATTACAGATAAAGCTACTATAGGTGCCAGAGTGGGATATTTGAATAACAACGATTTGGTGGCACCCTATGTTGCTGGTGCGGCTAAACACTTTGCAGATTTCACGCTAACTTCTTCTTATACTATTGGTGGCATGTTGCGTTTAGTACCTGAATTCAGATTGGATTATGCAAATGAAAAAGTATTTATCAATAATAAAGGAGAGGCAAGCAACTTACAATATCGGTTGTTATTAGCAGCGATATTTACATTTTAATCTGTTGACATAGTAACCTGAGTTCGGGTTAAGAAAAATAAGCTGATAAAATAGTTGATTTCTCATTTATTCCTCCACTTTAACAAGGTGGAGGAATTAAAAGGAGGTGGTTCTACATATAAAATCAACTATTTTTTAATTGAAACGCTTATCCCGAACTCAGGTTAAAAGTATTTTTTGAGCGATTTAGGGCGCGCCTTCGGCGCGCCCTAATCTATTTTTCGTATTTATTCTTCACAAAAAAACTGACTAAAAACCATTCTACTTTTTCACCCTAACTTTTCCTGATTTTGTATCTTTGCGCCATGAGCAATACAACTTTAGTGATTATGGCGGCAGGCATCGGCAGCCGTTACGGTGGTGTGAAACAAGCAGATGCATTCGGACCAAATGGAGAATGGCTGATGGATTATGCCATTTATGATGCCATCCATGCCGGATTTTCAGATGTGGTCATTATTACCCGAAGTGATTTAAAAGACCTTTTGGACCAGCATATTCAAGATGTTTGGCAAGACAAAATAAAAGTTCAATATGCCATTCAATCTCCTCCCGAAGGAGTAAACAGTGGGCGCACAAAACCTTGGGGAACTGGACAAGCTATATTAGCAACCAAAGATTTAGTCAATAATCCTTTTGTTTGTATTAATGCCGATGATTTTTATGGCAGAGAAGCCTATCAGTCTATTCATCATTTTCTCTCTAATTTGGATAATGATGCACCTACTTTTTGCCTTGTTGGATATCCGCTTGAAAATACCTTGTCTGATATTGGAACGGTGTCTCGCGGTGTTTGCACATTAAACGAAAACAATGAACTGATAGCCATTACCGAAATGACAAAAATAGATTTAGCGGATGGAAAATTGCGCAATGAAAATGACGATAAGAGCTTTACTGAAATTCCGTTTCACAGCTTTGCTTCTATGAATTTCTGGGGCTTTACCTGTGCTTTATATCCTGAACTGGAATCTCAATGGAACAGCTTTTTTGCAGAAAATATTGACGAACTTAAAGCCGAATATTTAATCCCAACTGTCGTTTCCAAGTTGATGAATGAAGGCAAAGTAAAAGTAATATTATTACCCGATGGTAAAGACTGGTGTGGTGTTACTTATTCAGAAGAAAAAGATTTAGTTATTGCTGCACTCCGCAAAAAAATTGCAGACGGGATTTATCCGGAGAAACTTTAGGGAGTAGTGAGTAGTGGGTAGTAAGTAGTGAGAATCAAGAATCAAGATCCAAGAGCCAAGACTTTTAATTATCACCACTCCTAATGCCTTGTGCCTCTTGTCTTTTCAAACTAAATGATAAACTATGAAAAACAGCTTCCTCTTTTTATCTTGTTTTTTAGTTGGACAATGGGCTTTCTCACAAATTGTCAATATTGAGAAGGAACGCTTTCAGACAGATACTACCGGATGGAAAGGGAGCTTTGATGCCGGTATTGCCTTATCCAAACAAGCTAAACAAGTTTTCATTTTATCAGCGTCGGCTCATGTGCAATACAAATCGAAGCGACATCTTTATTTATTATTAGGAAGTTATGATTGGATAAAAAGCAAACAAGAAAGTTTCGTGCATTCGGGTTTTGTGCATTTCCGATACAACTATAAAATGAAAAAAGACTGGATTCGATGGGAAGCATTTACCCAGGTTCAGTTTAACAAAGCAAATGGATTAAAAATGCGCTTTCTAGTTGGCACAGGTCCGCGGTTTAAAATCATGAATTTTAAATATTACAAATGCTACTTAGGCACACTGTATTTTTTTGAACATGAAAAAAGTATTAAGGACAATACCGCATTAAATCAGGTTCGTTTTAGTGGATACTTAAGTTTCACGTTGCATCCTAAAAAATACGTTGAGTGGATTTCTACAACTTACTACCAGCCTTTAGTCAATAATATTCACGATTACAGAATTGCTTCTGAAAATAAACTGGCATTTCATTTTACCAAATTATTTTCGATGGGCATCAGCTTCAAAGCCAATTATGATACTCGTCCGCCTGCAGGTGCAATTACCAATCTGACTTACGAATTTAAAAACAATTTTACGCTCGATTTTTAATTTCTCTAAATTCGCTTTTTCTTAAAAATTCTTAAAGTTTTCTATTTCGGAACTGTTCGTAATAATTTTTCGTTTATGTAGACGTATTAAATCAAACTATCCGACATTGATAAATGCTCTATTCATTTTGGCTTTAATTTCCTTGACGGCAATCTTGGCAGTGTTCTTTTATTTCAAAAATAAAACGAATCAGAAAAAGATAGAGAATTTGATGCTCAATGAATTTCAAGAAGCCATCTCAGAGCCCATAATTTCTTATTCTTTATTTACTGTTGACAGTACGACGGGCTGTAGATTTATCAATCAGGCATCCGAAGATTTTCCGCATCATTTTGGCATACTCAAAAATCAGTTTATTGAAATAGACTGGAATATAATAAATGCCGACTGGATTTCTATTGAAGGTGTAGGCTATGTACAGTCGGTAGGAAAAATGGCATTTTATCCCCTAGAAAATACCGTTTATAAACTAAAAACAAAAAATAAAGAATTGGAAATTGAACAAGCTATTTACGTACGCGTTTTTCCGGTAAATATTAAAGATGAGTTATTTGAAAAAGTACCGGAAATTAAATTTAAAACAGAATTGCTTATCCCGAAAATTTTGCGGAGAAAATAAAAAACAAGAAAGCTGAA
>CAYVGM010000043.1:1332-15262 GCA_964451125.1 uncultured Chitinophagales bacterium | reverse complement strand
TCATAAAATATACTGCTAAAATAAAAATTGAAATCCGATTTTTGCGAGAATTAATTTTTATTAGGACATTTACCTTATTTTAGATTATGAAAATTGCATTAGCCCAGCTTAATTACATGATAGGTGATTTCCAAGGCAACTATGCCAAAATGAAAGCCGCCGTAGATTATGCCGTTTCACAAGAAGCCGATATCATTCTTTTCAGCGAACTTTGCGTATGCGGCTATCCGCCCAGAGATTTTTTAGAATTTAAGCATTTTATTCACGAAGCAGAAAACATAGTGCAGCAATTAGCAGATTTTGCCGGAAGCCGGATTGCTGTAGTGGTGGGTGCACCATCCCGCAACCCCAATAAGGACGGTAAGGATTTGTTTAATTCTGCCTATTTCTTGCAAGATGGGAAAATCAAATTTTTAGCACATAAAGCATTATTGCCTACCTATGATGTATTTGATGAATACCGCTATTTTGAACCGAATAAAGAATTTAATATTGTTGAATTTAAAGGTAAAAAAATTGCACTGACTATCTGCGAAGATATCTGGGATACGGGTGAAGAAAACCCGCTGTACCGCATAAATCCAGTGGCAGAGCTGGCTAAATTTAAGCCGGATATTTTGTTTAATCTTTCTGCTTCCCCATTTAATTACAATCAAGCAAAAAAGAGAATGGATGTTGTGTATAAAAATGCTACGCTGTTTAATATGCCCGTTTTTTATTGCAATTGTGTAGGTGCACAAACCGAATTGATTTTTGACGGTGGTTCAATTGTGATGAATGCAAAAGGCGACTTGATTGATGAATTGCCTTATTTTGAAGAAGCAGTACGCTGTTATTATTTGTCAGACGATAATGAACAGATAGCCAAGATTGACAGCAACTGTATGGTTACGGCAGTACAGGAGCAGGATAAAAATCCGATTAGACTCATACACGATGCGCTCATTTGCGGCATACGCGATTATTTCAAAAAGCTGGGATTCAAGCAAGCCATTTTGGGATTGAGCGGTGGTGTAGATTCTGCATTAACACTCGTATTAGCCGTGCGAGCATTGGGAAAAGAGAATGTGCTAAGCTTATTAATGCCTTCACAATATTCTACCTCACATTCCGTAGACGATAGTATTAAGTTGCTTGAAAATTTAGGCTCTCCATATAAAATTATTCCTATCAAAGAAGTTTTTGATGTATATGATTCCATTTTGCAACCTCATTTTGAAGCCAAGCCGTTTGACGTTACTGAAGAAAATTTGCAGGCACGCATAAGAGGAAATTATCTAATGGCACTGAGCAATAAGCTTGGATATATTCTTTTAAATACAACCAATAAAAGTGAAGCTGCGGTAGGTTATGGTACATTGTATGGTGATATGTGTGGCGGTATTGCTGTTTTGGCAGATGTTTATAAAACACAAATTTATGAAGTATGCCGATATATCAACAAAGATAGTGAGATTATACCGGAACATATTTTAACCAAAGCCCCGAGTGCAGAATTACGACCAGGGCAAAAGGATTCTGATTCGCTCCCGGATTACAGCGTACTGGACAAAATCTTATATCAGTATATCGAGAACCGGCAAGGTCCGGATGAGATTGAAGCATTAGGTTATGAAGAATCCCTAGTTTCTCGTGTTTTAAAATTGACGAACAGAGCTGAATTTAAACGCCATCAAACACCACCTATTTTACGCGTTTCATCTAAAGCTTTCGGCAGTGGCAGAAGATTGCCGATAGTGGGAAAATATCTGGAGAGCTAAGTTTAATGTATGCAAATGCCAGTTTTAAAAAGACATAAAACAATTCCATTTTCGTCAGGCTCAGCGATGATTAATTTTCGTTCTCAGTTTTTCTTAATCGGTGATGATGCCCCTGATGTACTTTGTTTGGATGCTGATTGGAAGGAAATAAAACGAATCAAATTACTTGATTATTCTGCTGTCAGAATTCCAAAGCCAATCAAGCCGGATTTGGAATCAGCCTTGGTTTGGAATGATAAATTATATCTGTTGGGTTCCGGTTCAAAATTACCGCAACGGAGCTTCATCTTTGTGATTGATTCTGAAAATGATGTAGTGCAACCAGTCAATAATGAAGCAAATTACGAACAATTAAACAGCGATAACCGAATTGATGAATTGAATATTGAAGGAGCTGTTTTACTGGCTGACAGCTTGTTTTTATTCAACAGAGGCAATATACTGCTTCCAAATACACTTATTCAAACACAAGCTGAATTTCTGAATGCTTCAAAGGATGTTTCATTTGACATCAAGCCAATAATCATGCCTGAAGAGCTTAAAGGATATGGTATTTCTGATGCTTATTACGTAAGTGATGATGATGTGCTAATTTTATGTGCATCACAGGAAAACACGACGAATGCCTATGATGACGGAGAAGTGAGTGGCAGTATCTTAGCGGTGGTTCATCATGCAAAAACAAAACTAAATGCCCCTGAATTTGTGATTGAAACGTATATCAATTTAAATGAGGTTGATGAGTCATTTAATCAGCAAAAAATTGAAGCTGTTTGTTTATATCAAAAAACAGAATCACATTACGATTTGTTTTTAGCTGCAGATAATGATGACGGTCTTACACAGTTGTTTGAAATCCAGATAGAGCGCAATGGCTGAAACTATTCATGTTCATGATAATCCTGTGGCTCTTCATCCGGCAACACTTCATTCATTTCTCTGCCACGGGCATTCAACTCATTTAGCGTTTTATTGTCTGTATTTATCGTTTGCAACCATACCGTTCCGGATTGATGAAATACCTGAACACCGATTCCGGATTTTTCCTGAAACGTGGCCTCAAGTTCACCCGCTGTCATTAATCCTGTTATATGCCATGAGAAATCTACGGCACTAAAATCTTTTAACTGTTTATCGGGTGGAATAATATCTTCTACAGATGAACCTTCCCCGATATTGTGTTTTTCAGCATAGAATTTTAAAATAAGAAACGGGAAGCGCTTGTGAAATTCTTCCTGTATTTCTTTCAGCTTCCTTTGCGGATGAACATGTATTTCCATAAATCAATTTTTTTTATAAAGTTACTGCATAAAACAGTGATGTTTTATGATAAATATCAACACTAACTTATTTCTATTCGCAAGCCATCATAAGCTAATCCGATGCCGTTGGGCAATGCTGCATTTACTTCATCATATAAACCCATATGGTGGGAAATATGCGTGAAGTATGTATTATCAGGATTTATCTTTTCGGCAATCTCAATAGCCTGGCTTAGACTGAAATGCGAATAATGCGTTTCTCTCCGCAAGGCATTTAATACCAGAATTTTACTCCCTTTTATTTTTTCCAGCTCAGTATCTGCAATAAAATTGGCGTCTGTTATGTATGTAAAATCATGAATTCTGAAACCCAATACAGGCAAGGTTTTGTGCATGGCACGAATGGGGATAAACGGGATATCACCTATCATAAATGGTGTTTCATCAATCGTGATTAAATTTATTTGTGGCACACCAGGATATTCCTGTGGTTGAAAGGCATAGGCAAATTCTCGTTTCAAGATTTCCTGTACACCAAGTTCTGCAAATACCTTAATCGTTTTGTTGAGCATATAGTTAAAAGGTCTGATATCATCCAGTCCGGCTACATGGTCTTTATGCCCATGGGTGAAAACCACGGCATCTAAATCTTGTACTTTTTCTCTGAGTAATTGCGCTCTGAAATCCGGGCCGGTATCAATAACTACGGTAGTGGTAGCCGACTGTATCAATAGCGAAGTACGTGTGCGGTTGTCGTGTTTATCTGCTGATGTACAAACCGGACAATTGCATGTAATAATTGGTACTCCTTGTGATGTGCCTGTGCCTAAAAAGGTAAATTTCATGTTGTGCAAATAAAAGAAAAATCTTCAATTATTTCAACGCCCTGAAAAGATGAATACGGTTGATGTTGAGTGCATACCACACAATAAAATATACTCCGGTGGCTATGGAGATGATCATACACCATTCAAAAAATTCGACATAATTGAAATAAAATAAAGAATTCAAATCGATAAGAATGATGGCAATTCTTATGAACTCAGCATATTTTACCCAGGATTTATTTTCTAAAATGGCTCCGCAAATTACAGTAGATAAGACGATTAAAATAAAATTGATGGCTTGATAAAAAAACGACCACTGCTTATAATATTGCAGATAGGCAACTAAGCCAACGATGATAATCAGAAATTGAACAACCACATAAATATTCAGCCCTTTGGAATTTCGCACATTATATTTTTTATAATCCGGTTTTACTTCGTTTACGGCTATCGTGCCACCTGCATAATCGGGTTGCCAGCCGGGTTTGGCAAAGATATATTTCAGTTTGTCTTTGAATTTAAATCGTTTTGCATTTTGTATCATGCCTGAAAAATATTCAATATTTGCCCATGCCGGGTTCCAGCTGTTTAAAGGTTTCGTAATGCCATAGTCGGGAGTTTCTTCTTCTTCTTGAAATGTGCCGAATAGTTTATCCCAAATGATAAACATGCCGGCGTGGTTTTTATCTATATATTTCGGGTTTCTGCCATGATGGACGCGATGATGAGCAGGAGAATTAAAAACAGATTCGAACCAGTGCGGCATACGGTTAATCAAATGAGTGTGTATCCAAAATTGATAGAATGAATTAATCGTCAGTACGCTGAAGAATGTTTTGGCATCAACACCTAAAAACGGGATAGGCAGAAAAATAAAAAATGCCATAACTGCATGAAACCACGACTGACGCAAAGCAACGGTGAGATTATAATCTTCACTTTGGTGATGCACACCATGAGCTCCCCAAAACAAATTGATTTCGTGGCCGAAGCGATGCGCCCAGTAAAAAAAGAAATCGTAGGCAATCAGACAAAAAACAAATGAAAATACACCTTTCGGGATAGTGAGGATGCGGATATTATCATATACCAATCCATACACCCAAATCAAAAAAACACCCACAATTACTTTTGACAAGACATGCACCACGCCAATGTTTAAATTGGTGATACCGTCATTCAGTCGGGTATATTCCGGGTATTTTTTGCGCATTACCAAATACTCCAGTACGACAAAAAATAAAAAAACGGGTATGGCTATTAAATAAGTAAGATTTTCTTTCATAGTTCTTAACTTTAGGTAAATTTAGGAAAACGCATTTATACCTATCTTTAAATGAGAGGATTTAACAATCCTTTAAGCATAAAAATATACAAATGTTTAGTTGGCTGACAAAAAAGATAAAATCCTACATCATTAAAAAAGCATCCCGACATCGTGCAGTAGATATCGTGGAAGTGCGTACTAAAGAAATAGGCTTATTGAGTGTGAAGACAGAAACGGTACTTAAATTGCTCAACAGTTTTTTTCTCCCCATAACCTTATTAAAAATAACAACAGACTTAGTAAACAGGGATGGAATAAAAATAGGCAAGATGAATTATACGAAAGCTGTTAAATTAAGAGCACGTTCGGAAACCATCATTACAACAAATTCAGAAATCAGCTCGATCACTTCTCTGTTTCAAGCCCTAACAAATCTGCTGGCACAACCCATTTATATGCGGAGCATAGGTAAGGCAACTTTAAAATTCTTATGGTGGACAGTAGATATTGATGTTGATGATGTGTTTGAAATTCATCCGTCCAAACTAAAAATCAAGAAAGAAGAAACAGAAGAAGAGCGACTTGACCGCAAACAGCGTGATGAAGAAAGAAAGGCACGCTTAGCGATTGAAAGAGAACAAAATAAAATAAAAAGAGCAGAACAAAAGGAAAAACAACGAGCTCTCTATTCAAAACGTAAAGAAAAAATTTTAAGCCGCCGACATAAAGAAAACTATATACCAAAAGAAGAACGAAGAAGATTGAAAGAAGTTTCGGAAGAAAGTGAACGAATAGAGTCACAAAATGAGAAAATTATAATGAAAAACGAAGACACGCCAGCATCTGATATTTTAGAAAATACAGATATATATATTGCAGACACTCAAGATGGTAATTAAGATATTCATACAGTCTTAGATATCTGATGTTAGATAATAAACTATAATAAGATACGATAAGATGTAAATTTTAATGGTTGCAAAATATAAATAACTGTAGCAGAATCAGATTATTTTATTGATTAAATTGCATTATTATTTTAATCCCCTTAAATTAATCTTTATGAAACATGCAATTCCATTTTTTTTATTTATCTGTACACAGTTTTTCTGCCAAGCACAAGTAATAAATAATGATACCATCGTTAGTGTTTTACAGATAAAACCTTATGATGGCTCTCCACCACCTCCTAAGCAATTACTTAGTGCTCAAACTTCTCAATCGAGTATGAGGTTAAGTGGTACAGCACCCAACTTTTCAACGCCTGATTATGTAGGGTCATTTTCTGCTCAAGAACAAGCTGTTTGCCAAAAAGCAATTGACATTTGGAAACTTCGTTTAAATGGAAATCCAAATGTAACCATAAGGACTAAATTTACCAAGTTTGCTATGTCTTCAGATATAGGCGCTAAAGCCAGATTTTACTGTGGCACTGTCAGTTCTACTGTAGTAAAAACAAATACTGTATTTTCTCCTATTAATCGTACAGATATAAATTATGTTGCTCCGTTGTATATTACACTCAATAACTCGCAGACAATTCCGGGACAATCTAATCAACAATATGAATTGGATGTTTACATAAATAGTAATATTACGAGTTGGTATCTGGATGAAAATGCCGTGGGTAATTGTCCATCAAATATGCTTGATTTGCTGTCTGCTATTATACATGAAATTGGACACTCACTGGGCTTTGCGAGTAGTTATAAATATAATGAAACTACAGGAGATATATCATATCCTTCTTGTGGTTATATTTATGCATATGATAACTAAGTGAAAAATTTTGAAGCGACTATACCGATGGAGAGCTATGGCAGAACATTAAATGCACCAGATTTTGTTACTTTTGCTACAGGTGGTCGAGTGTTTTTTCATGGAACGAATGCTGTTAGTAAAAATTATAATATTCCATTAAAATTAACATCCTCAAATAATATTTCTGTGAAACCGTCATTATTTTCTCATTTAGACGAGAATGTATTTATTGGTGGACATGGAAATAGCTTAATGTCACCTACGTTAGGATATGGAGAAGTGATACACGATATTGGTAATATTGCCTTGGGTGTCATGAAAGATATTGGATGGGATGTTAATTATATTACGTATAATTTAGATGTACAAATTGGTAAGATGGCAGGTACCAGTTTTACAACATCAGGTATTAGCACAACTCTGTGTGAAGGTGATAATTACACCTATGCAGTAAGCATAACACCAAATAACGGAAGTACCGTTACGATACCGGCAGGAAATGTTACATGGTATCTGTTTGCCTACCATACAGGAGGGAAAGAAAATGTGCTTACTACATCCAGTACTTCAAATATTTTAACCAATAAAATCCTGACTTTAAAAAATCCGCTCTCTTCAAGTCCGTTAAATTGGATATACAATCCAGACGGAACAATATTAGGTGAGTTAAGGGTCATATGTAAAGGCAGTGATAATATTAATTACACATCGGCGATAAGAGTAAGTATCTCAACTAAGCCCGGACAACCCGTTATCTCACAATATTGTTGTAACGGCAAAGCTTATGTAAGCTTTCCTGCATCGGGGGCCGTGTATTACAAAATATACCCTGCTGTGCCTGCCGGTTCGTTTACAACAACAACTGCAACTTCTCTTTTGCTCAATGCCGGTTTATATAAAATAGGTGCTGTAAATGCAGCAGGCTGTGAAACAAAGTCAGCTCAATTTTCTACCATATATTGTGGTACTATAATCTGTAATCCGGATGGCACACCTATTAATCCGGATTTATGCGCACCTCAATCTTCTAGATTGTCATCCCAACTGAAACCAGAAACAACAAAAGATGAGCCTGTTAAAATTGCACAAACTACTACAGACTATATGCGTATTATCATATCTGCAGAGGATTTACAAATTTCCGGGTATAAGATACGTGTCGTTTCATTAAACGGGAACGAGCTATATATTAATGATATTTCAGACTCTGTTACCGATATACCTATAGTCGGCTGGGCAAAAGGAATATATATAGTATCTGTATATTCAAATTCGGTAGAACTCTATAGTCGTAAAATTCTTATAAGATGAAAAATATATGCATATTAATATTGTTTACGATATTGAACATAGCGGTTGAATCAAAAGAAATTCGAGCTATTATGGTTGAACCTTTTCCACCTGTAAAAACACATCAAGACAGTGTAATGCACATACCATTTTTGTCTACGACTGGGTCAGAGTTTTTCTCACCTATCTGTTTTAAATTTTATGATACGCTGTTGGGTTATGATCAACCTCATAACCCGGCAGATACAATTACCAATGTTCACTGGACTTTTTATTTACCACGTCAGCCCTTTCAGTTTGATACAACCGTACCTAAAGGAACTGTATATTATTGGTTTGTTGATTTTGGCCGTCAGGCTCAGTGGCAGTTCTCGGCTGATGGGAATGGAAGATATGTCCAAAACACTCCCGTGAATGGTTATCCCATGGCAATCAATAAACCCTATTCGATATTTAGCTTAAAGGAACTCGAGAGTAGTTGTAATCATAAAAAATGGCAAGTAATGGATAGTAGTACAAATATTCCTTTAGAGGAAGTAGTGATGGAAACAAAGTGGTATTTAGTTGTACGTGACAGTTTACAGAATATAGTATTGTCAGATTCCGGCAGAGAGGTGCCGATGTATACCGCGGAAGAAGGCAGGTTAATAATACACCAAAGAGATAATCCCGTATTTGAGTTGAATAATCCAGGTATATATACAGTCAGTTTTATTGTAACTATGGTTAATTTTGTCCCTGCATACGACTATACAGATACATCGACAATTCTTGTTCGGGTAGAATGTCCGACAAGCATTACTAACAGTACTGTTAAAAATGAAAATATCCATATACAAGTATTGCCTAACAACCAAATAGAGGTTCAGAATAACAGCCTGGATTATAATAGTAATACACTTCAGATTTATAGTCCGGAAGGCAAAATCTTAAAAGAACAACCCTTTTCCAACAAGACATCTGTCAATTTAAGTCAATTACCGAAAGGGTTATATATTATAACAATTACCGATAAAAATCAACTCATATATAGTGATAAGATTTTACTGCAATAACTCAGGAAAAAAATGCGTTGGCAAACAACTAACGCTGTTAAATTTTTACATATTAAGAAAATATTCTTAATGGAAGTAAGCATAATTTCGTTTTATTGTAGTTCTGCGCATAGTGAGATAAGAGTATATTTAATAGAACCTTTCTTTATAATCTTCAGATAAATCAAGGATGCAACTTCCCGTTATGACAAGTCATACAGCCTACAGTTCCGGAGTCCTTACCGAAGTATTTTTCATTGATTTCATTCGTCATGCGCATCATCTTGCGGGCTATTTCTTTCTCAGGATTTTCATCTGAAGCCATATCGCCTTTTACATGGCAATGGCTGCATTTTACACAAAGCGATTCGCAGTAGGCATGCATGATGGCATCCATTTGTTCTTCCGTGGTAGAATCCGGCAACACTTGCAGATTCTTAAAAGGCGTTGCTGTTTTACCTTTGAATGCTGACAAAGTGAACACCATTATAAATAACCCGAAAAGCACAATTAGTTTCTTCATAAGTCATGTTTATCAAAAATCAGACCGAAAGATAATTTGTTTTTGTCCAATAGCACATGTCAGCCCGTTTAAAAGATGTATTTTTGCATAAAATTTTTATACAATGAATCAATTTGATGTGGTTATTATCGGTTCCGGTCCCGGTGGCTATGTAAGTGCCATCCGGTGTGCGCAATTAGGATTAAATACAGCTTTAATAGAACGCTATAGTACTTTAGGCGGTACATGTTTAAACGTGGGTTGTATTCCATCCAAGGCACTTTTAGATTCTTCCGAACACTATCACAATGCATTACATACTTTCAAAGAACATGGCATAGAGTTGGAACAAACACCAAAAGTTAATTTTATCCAAATGATTGACCGCAAGGCTAAGGTAGTTGCTACCACATGCCAGGGGATTGATTATCTGATGAAAAAAAATAAAGTAGCCGTATTTCAGGGGCACGGTTCATTTATTGATGCGCATACTATTTCTGTTTTAAAAGAAGATGGCACTACCGAGCAATTGCTTACTAAATATGTAGTCATTGCCACAGGCTCTAAGCCTTCATCCTTGCCATTTTTACCTATAGACAAAGCAAGAATTATTACATCCACCGAGGCATTGTCCTTAAAAACACTGCCAAAATCCATGATCATTATTGGCGGAGGTGTAATCGGGTTAGAATTAGGTTCTGTATATCAACGCCTGGGTACGCAAGTTTCCGTAATAGAGTTTATGGATAAAATCATCCCGACTATGGATGATGATTTGTCAAAAGAATTATTGCGAAGCCTGAAAAAATTGGGCATAAAATTTTACTTATCGCACAAAGTAACCGGAGCAGTAAACAATGGAGAACAAGTAACCGTTACGGCATTAGACAAAGCGGGCAAAGAAATACAATTGGAAGCAGAATATTGCATGGTGGCCATAGGAAGAAGACCTTATACCGATAATTTAGGCTTGGAAAATGTTGGCATTACCTTGAATGACCGAAAACAAATTCCGGTGAATGAACATTTGCAAACTAAAGTGTCAACTATTTATGCTATCGGCGATGTGATACAAGGAGCAATGCTGGCACATAAGGCTGAGGAAGAAGGCGTATTCGTGGCAGAAACTATTGCCGGACAAAAACCGCATATTCATTACAATCTGATTCCGGGTGTAGTATATACCTGGCCGGAGGTAGCATCTGTAGGACAAACCGAGCAACAACTGAAAGACAATGGCATTGCCTATAAAACAGGCTCTTTCCCGATGCGAGCCTTAGGCAGAGCACGTGCAAGTATGGACATAGATGGCTTGATAAAAGTATTGGCGGATGCAAAGACAGATGAAATTTTAGGCGTACACATGATTGGTGCACGGGCTGCAGATATGATAGCAGAAGCTGTGGTAGCCATGGAATACCGTGCGAGTGCAGAAGATATCGCCCGTATTTCACATGCGCATCCAACCTATACCGAAGCCTTTAAAGAAGCTTGTTTAGCCGCTACCGATAACAGAGCTTTGCATGTGTAGGTATTAGCTGAAAGTAGTAAGAACGTAAATGAGCAATTAATTCATTTCTGTCAAAGCCGATAAGTTATGAGTAAATTAGATAAATTGATTTGGAAGTTGCTTTCTGCAAATGCAGATAATAATTTTGATTTTGCGGATTTAGTGTATATATTGAGATATTTTAATTTTGAAAGCAGGATAAATGGAAGCCATCATATCTTTTGGAAATCTGGAATTGATGAAATTATTAATATACAACCCTTAGGGTCAAAAGCAAAACCTTACCAAGTTAAACAGGTAAGAAATGTAATTGTAAAATATAAACTGATTGTAAATGAAATATAAATATGAAATCATAATCTACTGGAGTAGTGAGGATAATTGTTTTATAGCAGAAGTGCCGGAGCTCGCCGGGTGCATGGCAGACGGATCAAGTTATGCAGAAGCATTGCAGCATGCCGAACTCATTATCGACGAATGGATAGCTACTGCAAAAGAATTAAACAGAGCTATTCCGGAGCCCAAGGGCAAACTTATATTTGCCTGATTAACACCCTGCATGCTTAAGATTCTAAAATATCTTTTCTCTCTTTTTTTATCATCGCTATTGCGGTACATGTGTTTTATGTAGTCGAGTCTGATGGTAAACCTTTATGGTGGCATCTGCTTTATTATATCACGTATGGTGTTTGCTGGTGGGCTATTTTTACACGCAATAAAAATCGGCAGTTATTATACGGTGCAATGGCACTATTCCCGTTTGCTACTCATCTTTATTATGTATTCCGCCATCTTCATCCTCCAGATGTGATGCTGGCTGTTTGCATATTGGTCTGTGTCGTGTTAGTTTCAGGCTTTTGGTTTATCCGATTTGAGGAAAAATCAAAATAAGTTCATCTTCACAAAATCCTTTTTATGGATTATTCGTGTCGCATCTGTTTTCAGATAATCATTCAAAATTGTAGCATAAATATCCCGAAAATCGATGCGATATTTCAAATCACCTTCATCCAAATCTTTCAAGTCAGATGGTGAATTATAGTAACCTTTAGCTTTCAGATTATTGCCAATCAACAACACCGGATTAGCCGCACCATGGTCGGTACCCATGCTGGCATTTTCTTCCACCCTGCGACCGAATTCAGAAAAAATCATAGTGGTTACATTCCTGCCACCTGCATGCTGTTTCATGTCTTCATAAAAAACAGCTAAACTGTTATTGAGCTGTTCAAATAAATCCGCTTGTCTTTTTTGTTGAATATTATGTGTATCAAAACTGCCTAGCGAAATATAATAAACCTGGGTTTCTATACCCGAAATGATTAACTCGGCAATCGTTTTCATGCCTTTTCCAAATGCAGCATTTGGGTAAGTTTTAGCAGAAGAAACAGGCTTCACGGTTTGATATATATAATCTGCGCTTTGCATCGTGTCGGCAAATGTTTTGTATAAATAAGCAGCCGTTCCTTCATGTTCATCTCCGGCTTTATGCAATAATTTAAAAAACGGATCTGCAATCTGTGCATCTAATTTTTTTGCATTAGTAAACGCCATTGCTTTATAATTTTCACCTTTTAAAGCCAGGCTGAGTGAGTCGTCAATTTCAAATGCACGCGTAAGTTTTGCATCCGGATTTTGTTTTTCGTCTAAATAACGCCCTAACCATCCGGTATGCAGATAATCTTCAGCAGCTGATGCAGTATGCCAGATATCCATAGAACGGAAATGCGAACGATCGGGATTGGGATAACCCACATCAAATAAAACAGTCAAATTTCCGGCGTCATAAAATTTTTTAAAATCTTTTAAAGCCGGGTGTAACCCTATTGATGATTTTATGGGGATGATTTCTTGCTTTTTGAGTGCAATTTTTGGACGGGCATTATAATAAATATCATTCTCGTAAGGCACTAACATGTTTAATCCGTCATTGCCGCCCGAGAGTTGTATGACCACTAAAATATTGTCATTTCCGGGTGCATTGTTTTGACGGTTTTGAGCTTGTAGAAATTGTGGCAGAGCCATCGAAGCACTCAATAATCCGGATGTTTTTAAGAAATTTCTGCGTGAATAGTGCATATTATTTTTATTCAGGATAAACAACATTAAAAATTAATTCAACTGGTATTCGGGCAAAGACATGGTGTAAATAATGCGTTGGTGTAACGGATTTATAGCATCACTCACCTCCATTTTTGCCAGTATTTGTTTTGCAGTACTAGCTAATGGAACAGCCAGCAAATATTGCGCTACACTATCTTTATCTATTGAAGAAAAAACATGTTCTGCATTTGTCCAGTCGGGTGTGCCTTTCAGTTTTGTATGAGCTAATTGATTGACGAATGCCGATTTATAGGCAGCACTGCTATCCATTTCGGGCATGATAACTTTTGCAGTAAAATTCATAGACGTATCATAAAATAAATATTGCGGAAGTTTCATCCGCAATAGCAGGCTGGTGCTGTCTATCCAGGCTGTGCCGCCCTTCCATCCTGCTACATTCGGCGGGTTGAGCAAAATCTGGTTGAGTGCACGTTCCATAAAAACAAGACTATCCGGACTGTCAAACACAACAGGAACTATACGAAAGATACCCGCTAATAACTCAATAGGAGATTTAATGCGATTGCCCATATTTTCAGCTGCATAAAACCAATCGGACTGTATAATTTCTGTGAGCAGTTTACGGATATCATAATTTGAACTAAAGAAATTTG
>CAYVGM010000043.1:0-1232 GCA_964451125.1 uncultured Chitinophagales bacterium | reverse complement strand
AGCGTGAATAATTCCATCACTTCTCTCGCAAAATTTTCGTTGGGATGTTCTTTGCGATTTTGTTGTCCATTCAGAAATTGGAGCATCGAAGGAGTTTTGGCTACAGACTTTAATAAATCGCCAAAATTTCCAAGCGCTTGTTGCCGGATAATATCCAGATAAAGCTGATCGAAGTAAGGGTTGGCAGAACGGCAAGCTAAATTGGAATGCCAGAATAAGCTCATTTTCTCTTGAAGCTGATTGCTGCTGCTTACCATCTGCTGAAACCACAAACTGTTCAACTCAAAAACATTCGACTTGAGCAATTTTTTTAAGTCTTTTATTTTGTCGTCTTTATTGTTTTTGAAAATTTCTTTGGCTTTTTCTACATCTTCTTGAGATACGGTTTCCAATTTCTGACAGACGGAATTATTATTGAGCAACTGATGGATTTCTGCGTTTAAAGAAGAGGCACGTTTTATAATATCCGTTGACAATCCAAAACAGAAACGGTTATAAAGATGTTTTATTTTTTGTTGTTCGGCGTTCATGCAGTTTAGACAATAATAAAAGCAGAAAGTTTAACCTCGTAGGTTGGTCTTGTTTATTTTGATAAGTGTTTGATATTGTGGTGATTGTAAAATAACGATGCTTCTTATCACCTCGTAGGTCAAAAAAAAGAGGCGAAAGTTCGCCTCTTTTTTATATTTATTTTTTTAAAGTAAGATTATAAGCCCTCTTCGTCGTCAAAATCTTCTTCTTTCTCGTGAACTTTAGTTTTTATTTCACTTGATTTCTTCTGATAGTCTTGTCTGTTACCTTTTTGGAAATTTTCTTCTTTATGTTTTGCCGCACCGGATTTTGATTTTCTCCAGGCTTGCCATTGTTTAAATTGTTCTTCGCTTACAGTGCCTTTTATTTTTTCAACTCGCTCTTGATTCAGTTTTTTAATATCCTGACCCATTGGAGAAAACTTGTCTTTAACCTCTGTTTTAACTTTTACAGTATCTTGTTTTACTTGTTCTTTGTACTTAGCTTTAAGTGCGTCTTTTTTCTGAATATACTCTAAGTTGATTTTTTTTACTTGTTCATATTGTTCAGGGGTAAGATTCATTGCCGCCTTCAGAGAATCAGCATTGCGAGTAGCTTTTTGCTCCGGTGTCGCTTTTACCGGTTTGGAATAGTTTTTAGGTTTTGGTGCATTGCTCTTCGATTTTGGTGCGCTGCCTTTTTGTGCGAAAGTGACAGCAGAA
>CAYVGM010000042.1:0-15277 GCA_964451125.1 uncultured Chitinophagales bacterium | reverse complement strand
GCCCGTTAAACACTAAGCACATGTTTGTAAATTTTTTATTTACATACAATTCGTTTATCATCCTGATAAATACTTTTGGAGTTTTATCATGGCGAACTACATAAAGCGTTACATCACAAAAATCTTTTAACAACTGGGCATCTGTTACAGGGCCTATTGGTGCAGTATCAATGATTACATAATCAAACTCTTCTTTTAACCTGTTTATCATTCCGGCAAATTCTGATTTACCTATAAGTTCTGTTGGGTTGGGAGGAATAGCGCCTGCAGAAATTATAAAGAGATTAGGCACTTCGGTTTCTTTTTTTATTTCTTCAAAATTGCACTTGCCAGCTACATAGTTAGAGATACCCGGTTCTCTTTGCACACCCATCATTTTACTAAGCTTGGGTTTTCTTAAATCCATTTCAAGCAGTGCTACTTTTTTTCCTGTAAGACAGAAACTGATGGCCAGGTTAATGGCAATAAAACTTTTTCCTTCGCTGGATACACTGGAAGTTACAAGCAGGGTTTTCTTTGTTTCTGAAAGCCCCATGTATGAGAGGTTGGTTCTTAGCGACCTGAATTGCTCTGCAATTACAGTTCGCTTTCCTTCTCCAATAACTATGGGTGATTTGGTATTGGCCTGTACAATTTCTCCCACAAAAGGAATGGATGTTTTTTCCTCAATATCGCCACGAAATAAAATTTTGCTTTTGAACTGTTCTTTAAAAAGCACTATAAACACAGCTGACAAAAGCCCAATAATAAATCCTGTTAAATAATAATCTTTAGCCACAGGCCTGATGGGGCCATAAGAATTAGGATCTTCCAGCACCCGTAAATCTGCTGTGGTAGATGCTGATGAAATTGCGGTTTCCTCTCTTTTTTGCAAAAGGAAAGAGTAAATATTGTTTCTGATAACCTGCTGGCGACTGATTTCAAGAAGTCCTCTCTCTTTTTGGGGTACTTGTTTTAGCAGGGTATTATTTTCGTTGATTGAATTAACAGCATCGCTTCTTTGGGCTATAAGGGTTGATTTGATGTTAGAAATGTTTTCAAGAATATCATTTTTTACTCGGGCTACCTTATCCTGCAACAATAATACTGATTCACTTTTTTCGCCGGAACGTGCCCTTTCATTATCCAATTCAAACTCTGCAGTATATAGGTCATTAAGCAGGTTGCTTATTAATTTATCTTCAATTAATAAAAGAGAAGGTACGGTACCAGGTTTTTTTCCTTTGCTTTGTACATATTTTTTTATCTCGTCCAGCAGCCCCATCTGCAATTCGATCTCACTCTTTTTTACATCATAGGTTTGTATTTTCTTAAAATACTCTTCGCCCTGCACACTCAAGTTATAAAGAGATTCCCTGCTTTTATATGCCTCGATATTTCTTTCTACACTATCCAGTTGGCTTATAACATATCGCAGCCTGTCATCAATAAAGTTTAGTGTTCGCTTTGCTATTTGGTTTTTGTCGTCAATACCTACTTTATTATAAACCTGGAAAAGTTTGGTAAGTACATCCCTTGATTTGTATGGTTCGGGCCCTTCAAGTCTTATATCAAGCACTGTGGAAACATTTGATATAGGCCCGATTTTGAGAGGGCCAATAAGCTCCGATGATGCGGCTTCAACTGGCCTTATTCGTACAAAGTAGTTTTTGCCAACCATAAAATGTCCGTATTGCTCGTTAATTTCCAGTTTAAAATCAGCTCCGGCAAGTTTTACTGTTGATGTAAAGGGGACTGTTTTATTATCTATGAAAATTGTCCTTTTATCCCAGTCAATTTTAAAATAATAGTTTGCAAAAGTGTTTATGCTGTCTTTGTTAAGGGCAATAAAACTCAATGGGGAATTGAGGCCGTAAAGCTCCTCAATTTTAACCTTGCCTTGATTATATACTGTGGCATATAAGTCTAATGAGTCAACCACCTGGTTCATTATGCCTGTAGAACGAAGTATCAATATTTCATTATCCACAATCTTTTTTTCACTGAATATATTGAGGGCATCCAGCACTTTTGAATCACCGCCGCCTTTATTGGGATCTTTTAATAATACCTTGGCCGTAGCAACATAAACAGGCACCTGCGAACGCAGGTAGATATATGATACGCTTAATGCAATGGGAATAGTGAGTGCAAACAGAGGCCAAAAAGGCAGGTACTTTTGCAGTATCTGTACAAAAATATTTACCTCGGTTTTCTCCTTAATAAATTCCTGTTCGTTCATCATTTAAACTACCTCCTGAAAAATGCATTGTAAATAAGTAATGTTGTGGTTACAATCTGTAAAAATACTGTTGAAAAGTCCTGGTATTTTTCTTTTGCCTTTTGGCGTTGTATCAATTTTTCATCCGGATTCAACACCACCACGTCATTGGGTTTAAGATAATAGTAGTCAGAACCAAATACTGAGTGGTCTTCGAGATTAAGGTGTTTGAATTTCCTTTGAGTATCGCTGCTGTCCCTTATAATTAATATGTTTGAAAGTTCTGCTGTTTGTGCTGCATTGCCGCTTTGTGCAATGGCATCAATAATAGTAATGCTCTCTTTAGGCATTGGCAATATGTGAGGAGTTCCTATATCGCCAATAATGGTGATGTGATGGTTAATAAAATTGATATTTACTAATGCATCTTTAAGATATGGCTTAAGCGACTCTTCGATTTTTAGTTTTAGCTGTTTTCTTGTAAGCCCCTTTGCCTGTAATAAACCAAGCCTGTGAAAATATAAATTGCCATCTCCCCCAACCTCATAGCCATCTTGATTAGCGGCATTAAAAACCTGGTCTTCGTCTCTGTTAAGACTTGAAACCCCGATTGATAGTACATCGCCGGGCTTTATCTGTATCTCGTCTGCTTTAATATTTTTTACAGCAAGCGAAGTATCATTTACAATGCTTTTAAAGTAGGTATTTCCTTTAATAGTAGTGCAGGAAGTAAAAAATACAGGTAAGCTTGCTAAAATAAAAAAGCAATACCACATTGGGGAAAAAGTGGCAACACGAGTTTTTAAAAAATTTGTCATTTGGTAATAATCTGGATAAGGGTGGGATCAATTGAATTATTAGTTTAAAAATCATGTGCAGCATACAAAGCTGCTTTTGAATATAGTTCCTTACCCATTGCAAGCAACCTACAGGATATTACAATTCGGCTTCTTTACCCTTTTTACCAGCTTCCCTGTATTTTTTTATTCCATAACCAACTCCGGCAGCAATTAGAACGCCCACTCCTCCATCTATTGGAGCATCCGGATCTTCATCTGGCCCGCCAAGCTGGGCTTTACAAATGTTAGGCAAAAGGGCTAGTGCTGTAAATAACAAACCCGAAAAAACAAGCACTTTCAAGTAACTTTTCATTAAGTAGTAATTTTTATTTGGTCATTTACCGACTGCTCAAAATTAGGGATAGTTTTTTAAAATTCCGCTATTGACAAGCCCTTATTTAGGGTTCTGAATTGCAGCCAAACATACCAAAGACTTCAATTCATAAAAAAAAGCGGCAAATTTTATTGACAACTTTAAAATCCCTTATAACACGGCCGATCTTTAAAACCAATTATTCGTCTTATATACGTTTTTTTTAATGGCTGGTTTGAAATAAATATGTATTTGCCAGGACAAATAAAAAACAATTGCTGGATAAACAGCTTTTTTGCAGCTTTGCCTAAGCAAAACACAAAGCAATGGGAGAACACTCCATACAAGATGCCATTCAGCAATTTTTAAGAAAGAGCCGCCTAAAAAGTGGTGTACAAGCATTGCAAATTGAAGATGTATGGGAAAAAATTATGGGCAAAACCATTTCCAAATACACCGATAGCATTCAGATTATTAATCACACCCTTTTCATTAGCACACAGGTAGCACCGCTTAAAAATGAACTGCTTTTTCAAAAAGCAAAAATCATAGAACGGGTAAATGAAGCCTTGGGTGAAAAAGTCATTGCTGATGTGGTAATAAAATAGTGGCGTAATTAAAAACCACGACCTGCTCCTAAAACCATCACAAACAATAAAGCCAGAACAACCAGCACCAAGCCTATTATAATAAGTATGCCTGTTATTCTAAAATAAGCGGCAAGCTTTGTAAGCCCCAATCCAAAATACCCCTGATCTGAACTTACCAAGCCCTTTTTTATATTTGAAGAAGCTTGTAACAGTGTGATATTAAGCAATAAAGAAACGGCTGCTCCAATTAAAAAACCAAACATTGTAGTACCGGCTACGCCGCCGTTTCTTATCATACTAATTGTATAAATTGTAGTAATGAGGCTGAGGCCTAATGATACAAAAGCAACAACTGCATTAATCCCTGCCCACTGAGCAATATCTTTAAAATGTGTTTTGGCTTCATCATCTACACTAAAATCATCCAGTATATTATTTTGATTTTGTTCCATTGTGTTTTATTTAAAAAGGTTCATAATATTCATCAGCAAAGAAAGTATTGCAAGTACTGTGGTAGCAATAAAAAATACTTTTAGCATTTTTAGTGCTCCATTAAACTGTGCCCGGTCTTCCGTTAATAATGCAGTTTTCATTTTTGCAGAAAATGAAAACAGAAAATAATATAGCACGGCTATTACAACCACTACAATAAATACAATTACAAAAAGCCAGGTACCGCCATACCTGAAAATATCGCCATACTCTTTGCCAAGACTTCTAAACACGCTACCGCTTAGCTGGGAGCTACCAGCAATACCCATTAGCAGTATAATACCGGCAAAAACAAACATGATAATTGAAATTATTTTTGACCATTTGGCTGCATCAGACAAATCCCTTTTTGCAGGATCGTCCACTTTTAAGTCCATATCAGGCAAAAGGCTGTTTTGGGAATCTTCCATAATAGTTGTTTTGGTGAATAATTATCCGAATATGTAAAATTTTTGGCATAACACAAAAAAGGGCACTAAAATTTAGTGCCCTTAGTATTTTTTTAGCTGAAATTAATATGCTCTTGCAAATAAAACCCTCTGTTTGCTTGGCTTTCCACTTAAAATACAAGTACCTGCTTCCGGCTGGTTATCCAGTGGGATACAGCGAATAGTGGCCTTAGTCAGCTCTTTTATTTTCTCTTCGGTTTCGCCAGAACCATCCCAATGCGCCGCTATAAAACCCGTCTTTTCATCCAGCAGTTTTACAAATTCATCCCAGCTATCAGCATTGGTAATGTGCTCATCACGAAAAGTTTTTGCTTTGGTGTAAATAGCTACCTGGATGTCATCAAGGAGTTTTATCACTGCCTGCCCAAGCCCATCAATACTATAACTCATTTTTTCTTTTGTATCACGCCTTGCTACCTCCACCACATTATTGGCTAAATCCCTTGCGCCAATAGCAATACGAACTGGCACACCTTTCATTTCATATTCTGCAAACTTCCAGCCTGGCCTGCTGCTGTCATCATCATCATATTTTACCGAAATGCCAGCTGCTTTTAGCTCCTTTACTAATGCCAGCACTTTTTCGTCAATCATTTTCTTTTGTTCATCCCCTTTGTAAATCGGTACAATTACCACTTGAATCGGTGCCAGTTTTGGTGGCAATATTAGTCCATCATCATCGCTGTGGGCCATTACTAATCCTCCAATCAATCTTGTGCTTACACCCCAGCTTGTTGCCCATACATAATCAAGCTTATTGTCTTTATCGGCAAATTTTACATCAAAGGCTTTGGCAAAATTCTGCCCCAGAAAATGTGATGTGCCCGCCTGCAATGCTTTACCATCTTGCATCAAAGCTTCAATGCAATATGTATCCACTGCACCAGCAAAACGTTCGTTCTCCGTTTTTACCCCTTTCACCACCGGAACTGCCATATATTGTTCTGCAAAATCCGCATATACATTCAGCATTTGTACAGTTTCTGCCTCTGCTTCTTCTTTTGTAGAATGGGCTGTATGCCCCTCCTGCCATAAAAACTCCGTGGTACGCAAAAACAAACGTGTCCGCATTTCCCAACGAACCACATTGGCCCATTGATTTATCAAAATAGGAAGGTCACGGTAAGACTGTATCCAATTTTTATATGTATTCCAGATAATAGCTTCGCTGGTTGGTCTTACCACCAGTTCTTCTTCCAGCTTTGCTTCTGGATCTACAATGAGTTTGCCTTTATTTTCCGGGTCGGTTTTAAGCCTGTAATGTGTTACGATGGCGCACTCTTTTGCAAAACCTTCTGCATTTTTTTCTTCAGCCTCAAACAGGCTTTTGGGAACAAACAACGGAAAATATGCATTTTGATGACCTGTGTCCTTAAACATTTTGTCTAATTGAGCCTGCATGTTTTCCCACAATGCAAAACCATATGGTTTTATAACCATACAACCTCTTACCGCACTGTAATCTGCCAGGCCAGCTTTAATTATAATATCGTTGTACCACTGGGAATAATCTTGCTGCCTGCTTGTAATTTCTTTACTCATTATATATCCTTTCTTTTTTAAAGGGGCTCAAAAATATTTTAATTGTTTGATTAATAAAATTTTGAAGCTGATTTGTTTTAGCACATATTTAACGCACCGCCAATAATCTCATGCAGCACAGTGGCAAACAATTTGGACTAATAAATATGTAAACGCAGCGATACAAAATCAGTAATTTTATTTTTCAAAATCATTAAACCATTTGCCATGAACAGTAAACTTTTACTTTTCTCTCTTTCTATCATAATACTTGCCAGTTGTTCCACTGCATATAAAACAGGGCAAACACCCGATGACTTGTATTATTCACCTGTACGCTATTATGGCGAAGAAAATAAACAGGAAGATAAAACTGAAGACAGAGAAGAAGCAACCCGATACAATAACAATGAAGAGAGACAAATCAGGATGAGTGCTTACGACCGCCGCTGGAGATATTTTGACAATGATATTTATTACAGCCCTTACACATATGGTTATAATTACGATTATTATTACAATCCATTTTACTACAACTACCCTGTTTTTACAACCTGCACTTGCAACTGCCCAACTGTCAATCCAAAAACAAGTACGCCAAGAATGACAAATCTATTGTCGTACAATAACAGCTACAATAATATTAATAACAGCCCGGCCGGTATTAAGTACAGCAGCGAAACATCAAACCCGGTAAGAAATTATAGTAACAGAAGATATAACAACAGCAACAATAACAGTAACACCGGAAGCAAATTGGGTAATGCTATCAGCAATATATTTAATGGTGGTAACGATAATAATAGCAATAACTCATCAAACAACAGCTCTACAAACCGTTCTTACACTCCATCATCTTCTTCCTCTTCATCAACCAGTTCGAGCAGCAATTCGTCTTCATCCAGTTCATCGAGGCCTGCAAGAAGCGGAAAGAATTAATAACAGTGTATTTAAAAAACTGTGTGAAGATTAAACAACTTCATATGCAGCTACATAGCTATTAAACTATTCATACAAAATTGTTCCAATGAAAAAATATTTACTCTTTATTTTATTTTTCACCAGCATCACTGCTTTTGGCCAGGTGCCAGAAGATGTTTTAAAGTATTCTTTCTTTCCACAAAGCGGCACAGCCAGGAACCTTGCTATTGGCGGTGTTATGGGTTCTTTAGGCGGCGATTTCACTGCCACCTATGTAAACCCTGCCGGGCTTGGCAACTATCGCACTGGCGAAGTTTCTTTTACACCATCCTTTTTTTTAAATAACAACAAAACAGATTTCAGGGACACCCGGTTTGACAACAAGAAAAATAATTTTGCTTTTGGCAGCCTTGGTTTTGTATTTGGCGCATCAAACATGTACGAAAAAAACAGCAGCCAGGCATTTAGCATTGGTGTAATGCAAACTGCCAATTTTAACAATACAGTAAAGTACCGTGGATATAATAACTACAGCAGCTTTGCAGAGCAATGGGCTGAAGAAGTTGCTTATAGTGGTGATTCTATTGGAGGCATATTAGCAAACCCACAATATGCTTACGGCTCTGCCCCCGCTTTATATACTTACCTTGTTGATACTTTTAGAATTGGCAGTGATTTGCAAGTGAAAGCAACACCTGAATTTATCATAGCTAATGGAAATGCTTTGCTGCAGCAAAAAACAATCGAAACGAGTGGTGGTATTTATGAAATTGCTTTAGGCTACGCATATAATAAACAAGACAAATGGCAATTTGGCGGAAGTATTGGTATACCAATAGTAAGCTATAAAAGCACCACCACCTTTACAGAAAGCGACACATCCAGTAATAAAAGCAACTATTTTGATTATTTTACCTATACAGATAATTATAAAACAACCGGCGCCGGGCTTAATATAAAATTAGGCGCTATCTACAGGCCACAGGAATATATACGCCTTGGCCTTGCCATACACAGCCCTACATACATGCTACAGATGACAGATAAAAGAAATACCAATCTTGAAGCAGCAACTGAAAATTATAATGGCACTGTGTCAAAACCATCAAATGATTTTACTAATGGGCAGCCAGGTGAAAGCAAATACAGTATGCTTTCGCCATGGAAAGTATTGCTAAGTGGCAGTTATGTTTTTAGGGAGGTGGAAGATGTAAGAAAACAAAAAGGTTTCATCAGCGCTGATATTGAATATACTGGCTACAAACATGCAGGCTTTTATTCTTCGGCCGAAAACCCAACAGCAGAAGAAACAAACTATTTTAAAGGGCTCACAAGGGTGATAAGAAATCAATATAAAGGCAATTTTAATTTCAGAGTCGGCGGAGAAGTAAAGTTTAATATCATTATGGTAAGGCTCGGCGCTGCCTATTATATGAATCCTTACAAAGACCCGGCATTAAAAGCAAACAAGCTTTTGGTAAGTGGCGGACTTGGTTACAGGCACAAGGGCTTTTTTATAGATCTTACTTATGTTCATTCTTTTAACAAGGATGTTGATTTTGCATACAGATTACAAGACAAAGACAACACATTTGCAAGTATAAAAAATCAGAGAGGAAATATTGCAGCAACTTTTGGTATCAAGTTTTAGTTTTTGATTTGAGGGTATTATAAAATAAAGGCAACTTAAATAAGTTGCCTTTTGCTTATATCAACTCTTTTAACTTCAAAATTACTTTATCAATTTCATCCTTTGTATTGTGCTTGCAGAAGCTAAATCTCACTGCAATTTGATTCGGATTATTGTTGATTGCACGTATCACATGAGAACCGGCATCTGCACCACTTGTGCAGGCGCTACCACCGCTTGCACAAATATTATTTATATCAAGATTAAATAACAGCATTTCAGACTTCTCTGTTTTAGGAAAACTTACGTTCAGCACAGTGTATAAACTTTCTCCAAGAACATCCCCATTAAAACTCACACCTGGAACATGCCTCCTCAATTCATCATGCATGTAATATTTTAATGTACCAATATGAGCACTGTCAGTTTCATAATTTTTATCAGCCAGTTCCAGCGCTTTTGCAAACCCAACAATACCATACAGATTTTCTGTTCCAGCCCTCATGTTACGCTCCTGTCCACCTCCGTGTATGTAAGGGTTGATGCGTACATTTTCGTTAATATATAAAATCCCTACACCTTTTGGCCCATGAAATTTATGGCCTGCACCAGTAATAAAATGTACTGGTGTGCTTCTTAAATCAATTGGATAATGACCAACAGTTTGCACTGTATCGCTGTGAAAAATGGCGTTGTATAATTTGCACAACTCACCCACAGCATTTATATCAAGGATGTTCCCAATTTCATTATTGGCGTGCATTAATGTTACCAATGTTTTTTCGTAGGTTGAAGCAAGCAATTTTTCCAAATCATCCAAATCAACATGACCGTTAGGCAGCAGTTTTACATAGCTCACTTTTGCTGCATCAATTTTGTCAAGATATTCTACTGTATGCAATGTTGCATGGTGCTCAATAGAAGATGTAATGATATGCTTACAGCCCAAATCTCTTACAGCCGCAGTGATGGCAGTATTACTGCTTTCAGTGCCGCCGCTTGTGAAAAACATTTCAGCCGGGTGTGCATTTAAAATTTTAGCAACCGTTTTCCTTGCCTGTTCTATGGCCATCCTTGTTTCCCGCCCGTAAGAATAAATTGAAGATGGATTTCCAAACCTGTCAGTAAGGAAGGGCATCATAGCATCCAAAACCTCTTTATCAAGCGATGTGGTGGCAGCGTTGTCTAAATAAATTCTCATTGTAGCAAATAGTCAATTGTGAATAATGAATTGTGAATTCGACAGTAACTGTTATGATTGGCAATTACCGATTGACAATTCACTACATTACTTCACTAATATCTTTCATTAGTTTTTTTGCAATATTATCAGCAGTGGTTTCAAAATTACTTTCTGCATATATGCGGATGATGGGCTCTGTATTACTTGTACGCAGGTGTACCCAATCAGTATCAAACTCAATTTTCAATCCGTCTTCGCTGTTAATAGGCTGGTTTTTGTATTTTGATTTAATTTTCTCAAACACACTTTTTACATCAATGTTGTTCTCAAGTGTTATTTTATTTTTACTAATAAAATAATCAGGATAAGTATTTCGTAATTGTTTAATACTCTTTTTACTCTGGGCCAAATGCGTCAGGAATAAAGCAATCCCAATCAACGCATCCCTTCCGTAATGTAAATCGGGAACAATGATGCCGCCATTACCCTCCCCACCAATTACGGCATTCACTGCTTTCATTTTATTTACCACATTTACCTCTCCCACAGCACTTGGGTAATAAGTTCCGCCATGTTTTTCTGTAATGTCTCTTAATGCACGGGTGCTGCTCATATTACTAACTGTATTGCCTTTTCTCTTACTCAAAACATAATCAGCCACAGCTACTAAAGTATATTCTTCACCAAACATGGTTCCATCTTCACACACAAAACAAAGCCTGTCCACATCAGGATCCACGGCAATACCAAGGCTTGCATTATGCTTAACTACTTCGGTACTCAATTCTGTAAGATGTTCAGGTAATGGCTCTGGGTTATGTGCAAAATTTCCGGTAACCTCTTTGTTCAATACAACAATATCCTTTATACCCAATGCGTTCAACATGGCTGGTACTGCAATAGCGCCGGTACTGTTAACAGCATCCACAACAATTTTAAATTTTGCTTTTTTAATGGCAGCTGCATCCACAAGATCGTAGTTTATAATACTATCAATATGCTTTTGCAATACATCGGTTCCATTGATTACAGTTCCCAGTTTATCAACCGGCACAAAATCAAATTCCTCTTTTGCTGCAATTTCCAAAACCCGCTGTCCTTCTTCACTATTAATAAATTCTCCTTTGCCATTAAGCAGTTTAAGTGCATTCCATTCTTTTGGGTTGTGGCTGGCTGTTAGTATAATGCCGCCTGCTGCCTTTTCAAACACTACTGCCATTTCCACCGTTGGTGTAGTGCTGTAATCCAGGTCTATTACGTCAAAACCCAAAGAATTTAAGGTGCTTATTACAAGCCCTTTTACCATTGCGCCGCTGATACGGCCATCCCTGCCCACCACTATTGTTTTATTGTTTGCTGATTGCTTTAACAATAGTGTTCCAAAAGCTGCGGTAAATTTTACTACGTCCACCGGGGTAAGGTTATCGCCAGTTTTTCCGCCAATGGTGCCACGTATGCCGGAGATGCTTTTTATCAATGCCATTTGCAGTATTTATTTGGTTATGCGGCAAAGATAACAAACGGGTTTTAATCTTTCCTGACATCAGTTAATTATGCGGTATGTCTTCAATCTTCATTTTGTTATTCATTTGCCCGAAAAAATTACCTTTGCCGCCAAAACAACGATTGTATGTGGCTCAACAGCATTTTAGAAACCATTGGCAATACGCCATTAATCAAACTCAATAAAATAACAAAAGACCTTCCCTGCACTGTGTTAGCTAAGGTTGAATATTTTAACCCCGGCAACAGTATTAAAGATCGTATGGCTTTAAAAATGCTGGAAGTGGCAGAGCAGGAAGGAAAAATAAAACCTGGCGGCACTATCATTGAAGGAACCAGCGGCAACACTGGTATGGGGCTGGCACTGGCAGCCTGTGTAAAAGGATACAAATGTATTTTCACTACTACAGATAAACAATCAAAAGAGAAAGCAGATATTTTAAAAGCTGTAGGAGCTGAGGTAATTGTATGCCCTACCAATGTAGAACCAGAAGACCCACGTTCCTATTATTCAGTAAGCAAAAGATTGTCAAAAGAAGTTCCCAACAGTTGGTATGTAAACCAATACGACAACCTTGCTAACAGGCTGGCGCATTATGAACAAACCGGACCAGAAATTTGGGAACAGACAGAAGGTAAGGTTACACATCTTGTGGTGGCTACTGGCACAGGTGGTACTATCATTGGCACAGGTAAATATTTAAAAGAAAGGAATCCTAACATTAAAGTGTGGGCTATTGACAGCTATGGAAGTTTGTTAAAAAAATATTTTGACACTGGTGAGCTTGACAACAAAGAAGTGTACCCATACATTAGTGAAGGCTTTGGCGAAGATTTTGTGCCGCAGAATTATGATATGCAGTACATAGATGAATTTACCAAAGTTACAGATAAAGATGGCGCAGTGATGGCAAGAAGAATTGCAAAAGAAGAAGGAATATTTATTGGATATAGCGCCGGAAGTTGTTTACAAGGCGTATTTCAATTAAAAGACCAGTTGAAAAAAGATGATGTTGTGGTTTGTATTTTTCATGATCATGGCAGCCGCTATGTAGCAAAAATTTATAATGACCAATGGATGATTGAGCGTGGCTTTATGGAGATGAAAACATTTAAAGACATAGTAAGCGCCAGGGGCAATCAAAAACTGGTAGTGCTGCATGCAAATAATACTGTGGCTGAAGCTGTGGAACTGATGAAGAAATATGACATTGAAAATATCCCTGTAATAGATAATGGCAAAAACATTGGTGCTATTTCCGAAGGAGGGTTGTTTGACAAAATTTTGTCTAACGGAACAATACTAACAAAACCTGTAGGTAATGCTATTGAAAAGGCTTATCCTGAAGTGGCCTTTGATACACCAGTTGAAAGATTAAGCAGCTTTATTACTAAAGAAAATGGCGCTGTATTGAGTAAAGATGAAGGCGGGAACTACCACATCGTAACTAAATACGATATTATTCAAAGTCTGGCAAAATAACTGTACCGTAACAAATACAAACGACTAAAACATTGATGAATGCTGCATTCTGTGACGGAATGCAGCATTTTTTATTAAACAAATTACAGTGCGATATCGTAATTTTACGCATCCTTATTTAGTAATTCTCCTAAAAAAATATTCGTATATCTTCCTTCTTATTAGTATTTACTGACACAATAAAATAGGGCAGAAATGCTATTGTCTGTGTATATATTGTTAATAATCTTTGTACCAGAAGTTGATTGATAAAGATTTATATCAATCATTATCCAAAAATCCAGATAAACCAAAAAGCAAATTCATCCAATATCACTGAAAAGCGAACCAATATCTCTGAAAAACAAAAAAGATTAAGGTCCAATATCAGTCAACTTCTATTTTTCTTTTTATCCTGTATATTGAAATTACAAAACAGAATTATTATAAAAAGATATAATTCCTGGAAAAACCAAAAAAGCAAACTGTATCCTGCCGAAAACAGATTTTTAACCGTTCCAGTTGATAACAAACCAATATCCATAGAATGCCAGTTTGTACTGTTTGTAAAACTTATAATTCCTGAACCACAAGCAAAGTAATTTTTATTCTTTGCAATGAAGACTGATAGCTTTGTGTTGAACGCCACAGCCTCAAAAATTATTTGACAGTATTAGCTGCCACCAAAAAAATTCCACCTTTTACGGTGGGATTTTTTTTAGAGAAATTATCACTCCTTTATACATACTGCTTCATTTAATTTCATAAACTAAACAAACAAAGTTTGTATGCAGTTATTATACCTTACAAAAAAGATTACATCCAGTTTACTTATACAAAAATTACCATAAATCCCGGTTATGATATGTCCCAAAAATAAATGCGTAGTTTTACGATATCTCTCAAAATACTATAAAACCCTCTACTGTAAAGGGTTTCAGAAAATAAAAGTGATAATAAAAGATGAAAAAGAGGTTGGTTATAGCAATAAAAGAATGTGCTTTTTACGATACCTGCGGTAAATATACCGCCACAAAAAAGGGGCGTTTCTTCTATTGTCTGCAAAAAAATTGTAAATGATATTTGTACCAGAAGTTGATTGATATCATTAATTATCAATCTATCCAATCATCCTGACAAACCAAATAAGATTTCAATCCAAGATCTTGTTAAAAGCTGTTAGAAATCCAATATCAGTCAACTTCTATTTTTCTTTGAATACTTATTATAAATATAGCATTTGCCAAGATAGTTTTTCAAACAATGCAAAAGCAAATTGCAATACCTGTTAAAAACCACGGTTCTGTAACAACCGCAGCATAAGCTAAAATGTTATCAAAACCAATATCCTTTGTTTAGTGCAGAAATGCATCTTGAAAAAACCACAACACTGAAACCAGGAATAAAATTATTACTGGGCTTGAATTTCCCTCCGGCATCATAGCTGGGATAAGTTAACAGTTAAGCTTCCGTTGCAGATTTTAATATGACGCTGCGGAAGTTTTTCTTTTTATGCCTATTTAATTTCTCACTGAATTCAGTGCTTTATAAGTCTCTCTTGTTTCCATAAACGGTATTATTCTTATAAATAGAATTTTACTTTTTTTATTCATTTTTTTTTGACCATTTGTTTAACAAAACCCTTTACAGTTAAGCATTTCATTATCGCAGGTTATACATACCAAATAATGGAATGATTTTTTTATTAAAGGGCTGATAATATTTTTTTTCAAGTGCCGTTTTAGATAAAGTTTCCAAACAAAAAAACAAGAAACGGCTTCCTGTGAAAACTAAAGTTCAACTATCCTAAAGAAGAACACCGAAAATCCAATTCCAGTGTTACACCGAAAGATGTAGCCTTGAAAAACCGGAAAAACCAATTCCTTAGCCTATGCCCTAAAAAGCGATGATGGCTGAAAAACCGAACACTGAAACCAGAAGTAAAATTTATTTCTGGAGAGGAAAACCCCTCTTAAAAAATTAAGATCCGAACCTGCCCTCAAAAGCGGTTCAACAAAACACTCCCACTGGCAACGGTGGGAGTTTTTGCTTTTACCAGGTTGGCATCGAAGGTCAGAATGGAAATAAATAGAATAATAAATATTTTTACACCATGTTGCTCTCCTCCCCTTCCCAACTAACTTACCGGCCAAAAAGAATTATTTCTTTGGTAC
>CAYVGM010000041.1:12114-15785 GCA_964451125.1 uncultured Chitinophagales bacterium | reverse complement strand
AGAAATAAAACCAAGCTGATAGATAAGCATTTCTTCATGATAAATATTTAGTTTACAAAAATAACGCTATTGTTGGATATAAATATATGATTCATATCATACCCTATGCTTTTTTATAACTGGTTTGGATTACCTGTTCATCGTCAGCAAGAATTCCTCATTGCTACGCGTGCCTTTCATTCGGTTTAGTAAAAACTTCATGGCTTCCTCGCTGTTCATATCCGCTATATGATTGCGTAAAATCCACATCTTACTTTGCGTGTCCTTATCCAGCAGTAAATCATCACGACGGGTAGAAGACGCCACCAAATCTATGGCAGGGAATATGCGCTTGTTGGCCAAACGGCGGTCTAATTGCAACTCCATGTTGCCTGTACCTTTAAATTCTTCAAATATCACCTCGTCCATTTTTGAGCCGGTTTCAATAAGTGCCGTGGCTACTATGGTTAAAGAACCTCCGTTTTCGATTTTACGGGCTGCTCCAAAAAATTGCTTAGGTTTTTGCATGGCGTTTGCCTCCACACCTCCCGACAAAACCTTGCCGGATGACGGCGCAACGGTATTATGTGCACGTGCCAAACGAGTAATGGAGTCTAATAATATCACCACGTCGTGTCCGCACTCTACCAAACGTTTTGCTTTTTGCAACACAATATTAGATACTTTTACATGTCGTTCTGCCGGCTCATCAAAAGTAGAGGCAATTACTTCGGCATTTACCGAGCGCTGCATATCAGTAACCTCTTCAGGACGTTCGTCTATCAATAAGATAATGAGATAAACTTCAGGGTGGTTTTTGGCTATTGAATTGGCAATATCTTTCAATAACATGGTTTTACCCACTTTAGGCTGAGCTACTATCATTCCGCGCTGTCCTTTCCCGATAGGAGCAAATAAATCTACCATACGGGTAGTATAGGTACTTGCATCCATAAATAAGTCTAACTTTTCATTTGGGAAAAGCGGTGTGAGATAGTCAAACGGAATACGGTCGCGAATTTCATTAGGCGATTTGCCGTTTATCGTATCCACTTTTAACAAAGCAAAATATTTCTCACCTTCTTTTGGAGGTCTGATGGTGCCCACTATCGTATCACCGGTTTTTAGTCCTATGGATTTTATTTGCGATGGCGACACATATACATCATCCGGTGAGGAAAGATAATTATAATCAGAAGAGCGCAAGAAGCCATAACCTTCAGGAATAATCTCGATAACACCTTCGCCGGAAATAATACCGTCTAATTCTATATTAAACTCATCTTTTTTCTCTTCGGGTACAATCTCAGAATTGTCTGTTATTTCTTTACTTTCTTCCGCTCCGTTTTCTGTTGGTTCGGGTTTGTCTCTGTGTTTTTGAAACTTCTCTTTCTTATCGAATTTATGTTGTTTTTTTACCGGAGCAGCATCTTCACGATGAAAAATAGAAACTTTTTCTTCATCATCCAGCGTTGACTTCACTTTTTCTTCTGTGGTTTTCTGTTCTGTGTTTTCATTCGCTCTTTCTTTCCAAGGAAAGGTGTCATGTCCTTTTATTTCCGTTTGTTGCGACATAGAAACTGCTTCTGCCTTTTCTACTTTAGGTTTTGGGATACGTGTCCGTTTTCTTTTTTCTCCGGTTACGGAGGTGTCCGTTTCCGTATTTTCTTCTGTTTTCGTTTCAGCTGTTTGGTCTTGCTGCGTGTCTAGATTGTCTGTTATATTCATTTCTTGTTTCTTCAAGATTAACTCTATCAGGTCTGGCTTCTTGGTTTTGGCAATTTTAGTTTTGGGTATTAAAAATTGTTCGGCAATTGATTTTAATTCTGCCAATGCCAAATCATTCAAATTATCGGCATGATATATCATACATTCATCTTTAGTTATGAAAAAAAAACATTAAGTAGTCGGATTATTTAACTTTGTTGCTCAATAAAGAGCGAGGAGATTGATTGATAGTGCAAATAAACAATAATTTTTTGAAAAGTGCGCCAAAATCGCTTTTTTTTTATCAGATACGATTTATTTTCACTAAAATAGAATACATTTCAATATTAACATATACGAACAGTACAACAAATGGTGTTTGACCGACATTAAAAAACCGATATTAAAAGGAATTGATGGAATTCGTTTTTATTGCTCTCATCTTATTTTCCCAATTCACCGATAACGGTAATACCGCCTTTCACTTTTTGTCCGATATGCACGTTTATTTTTGTATTTAAAGGCAAGAACAAATCTACCCGCGAGCCAAATTTGATAAATCCTACTTCTGAGCCTTGAGATACGCTATCCCCTTCATCCAAGTAGTAAACTATACGTCGTGCCACTTTTCCGGCGATTTGTCGCATCAGCACGTCAACACTGCCATTATCAATTACAATACTGGTTCTTTCATTCTCGGTTGAAGACTTCGGATGCCATGCCACCAGATATTTTCCTTCGTGATATTTAGCATATTTTACTTCTCCGGCAATAGGTGTTCGGTTGACATGCACATTACTTGGCGACATGAAAATGGAGATTTGAAGTCGTTTTTCTTCAAAATATTCGGGTTCGTAAACTTCCTCTATAACGACCACTTTTCCGTCTGCCGGACAAATAATTTTATCATCATCTGTGATGATGTTGCGTTTCGGATTGCGGAAGAAATAAGTAACAAAGCCAAAGAATATGGCACTCAGAATAAAGACTATCCAACTTGTGGCAGGTGATGCGTTAAAAACTAAATTGGTAATCAGATTGATGGACAATACGATGGCAAAGGTAGTCAGGATAATTTTCCAGCCTTCTTTGTGGATGTAGGTCATTCTCATATTTCATTTTTTTACCTAACTGAAAACAGTGAGCTGTTTTTTAGTATAGCGGGATGTCAAAGGTAAGGATATAATCCTCATATCCAAATAAAACGAGATACATTTAAAAAAAGTTCAAAAATTATTTAACACAGGTCAATTTTTAAGAAAAATAACTGTTTTTGTGCTATATCATTGATAATCAAAATAATACGTTTTATACAACAGCTTTCTTTGCTTAATTTCTTCTAAAAAGAAAGACAAGATTGTATCATAAGTAGAAGATTACCAACTGTATATAAAAAGGGCATCCCAAAACAGGATGCCCCTTAATTTACAAGCTTAAGTAAGCTTATTTCATAATCAGGTTGAACTCAACACGACGGTTTTGTGCTCTGCCGGCTGCAGTTTTATTGTCTGCAATCGGTTTTGTCAAACCATATCCTGATGAAGTCATTCTATCTGCAGAAACACCTTGTTTAATCAAGTAGTCCATAGCCGCTTTTGCTCTGTCTTGAGATAATTTCAAGTTCTTGTCTGCATTGCCTACATTATCTGTATGCCCTTCTATGCTTACATTATAGTAGTCATATTCTTTTAAGATTTTAGCTACTTCATTCAAGATAGAATAAGACACCGGTTTGATAACAGATTTTCCTGTTTCAAATTGAATATTGCGTGCTTTCAACAATACTTTTTTAATTTTCTCTTCCAATACAGGGCAACCTTGATTCTCTTTTGGACCTTTCACTGTAGGGCATTTATCGTCTTTATCCAATACGCCGTCACCGTCAGTATCAGGATATGGGCAACCCATGTTTTCTCTTGGTCCCGGTACGGTAATACATTTATCTTCATTGTCATACAAACCATCTTTATCTGTATCGGGGCAAC
>CAYVGM010000041.1:6992-12014 GCA_964451125.1 uncultured Chitinophagales bacterium | reverse complement strand
GTAATACATTTATCTTCATTGTCATACAAACCATCTTTATCTGTATCGGGGCAACCTGCATGAGCTTTATCGCCAAATACATCCGGACAAGCATCTTCGCTGTCAATTACACCGTCTTTATCACGGTCAGGGCAACCTTGTAGTTCTTTTAAGCCTGCCACATCCGGACATCTGTCATCTTTATCTGCAATTCCGTCACCATCTCTATCCGGACAACCTTTAAGTTCTTTCAAACCTGCCTGATCCGGGCAATCATCTTCCATATCAATTACACCGTCGCCATCTCTGTCCGGGCAACCTTGCAATTCTTTCAAACCTGCTACATCCGGACATTTATCTTCAGTATCTAAGATGCCGTCGCCATCTCTATCAGGGCAACCTTTAGACTCACATGTTCCTTTTTGCATAGGACATAAATCTTTTTTATTCGATACGCCATCTTTGTCTTTATCTTTTGCCGTTCTGTTTGGTATAGAAATTTTTAAACCAAGTTGAACATTGATATCACGAGTATTACCTTTTTTCAATTTTATTAAAGAAGAAAGAATGTCTTGAGATGCCAAATACAACGGACCGGCTCTAAATCCTAAACCCCATTGTACATTCGCCAACTGATCTACAGCTACCGGCATATAAACACCTGCCCATTTGTAATCATAACGAGGAGTAACGGAAACCATACTTAAATGGTGTACATTGTTTTCTTTTTGAGGAATCGGGTTGATTTGTGCAGCTACGTTTATACCAAATCCTTTGATGATGTTAACATCAGCCCATACATTAATAGTAGTAGGTAACCACATTTTGAAAGTGCTGTTATTATTAAGTGGTGTACCTGCATTTAACCAAGTATAGTGCAATGTGTTTTGGTCAAACGGATTACTTTCTTTTATGTTTGCTAAATAGTAATCTCTTACGGAATCAGATTTTGTAAATTTAAGACGACCAATATTTATAACAGAAAAACCTACTTGTATAAAATGTTTGTCTCTATCGTTGTAATACAAATCTTGGCAGTCCATATTGTATTTATACTTAGCTTTGTCTTTTCTAAACTCATAAACTACAGCAACATCGCCTGCGGCAGACCAATTTGAAATTTTATTAGACAACATATCCTTCGTGAAGAAACTATTTTCATCATAGTTGTTTTTTTGAGAAGGCAAGAAATACTCTATGTTTTTAGTAGCACCTGCATATACATTGGTATTAGTAATATGGATAGTATCTAAATTGTCAAACGTGTAATTCAACTTATCAGAATAAGCATAAGCCGCAGCCAAACCTTTTACGATTTTCAAAGTAGCACCTACTTTTAAGAAGTGTTTTTCTTTATCCAATACCACTCTAGAATAAGTAACGCCCAAGTCTGCCCAAGCCATTCCTTTAAAGCCGATATTGGCTAAAGATTGTGGTTGATTGGTAAAATTTCCGATTTTAGTAAAAGCATCTGTACCCCAGCCATAACGAATGTTTCTGGCTAAAGCCTCACCCAAATTGTCAACATTTGTTACACTGTTTAAATGTCCTGTAACTGCAATCGCCTGGTTATTGCTTTTGTTTTTTCCAAAAGCTACTAAGAAAGATAGTGGAAGCTGAGTTGTTGTGCTTACATAGCCGAATTTCTTTTTGCCATTCAGTTTTTCAGACAAGTTTAAATCGCTGTTCCAGCCATTTTTAAAGTCAGCAATTTTGCCTTTTACACCCAAGTAGCTGTTGCTTGCTGTAAGGTCTGTGGTGAATAAGTTCACATCAACCAGATAGCGGCTGTCTGCAATTGCAGGATTGTAATTTACATTGGTAACGCCGCCAAAGTTACTTGCCCTAATTCCAAGGAATTGAGCTTTCGTGCCGAATGCCATGCATAACAAGGCAAACAGCAAGGGCAGTTTTAAAGAATCTTTTTGCATAAAATTGATTTAAAGAATAATATTAAAGTGAGTTTCTTTTGAAAGTGCAAAATTATAATGAATATGGTCTTGTATTTTTATTCTGTGCAGTTACATTTGTATTAAGGAATTGTATCATATTATTAACATATTTTAAGTGTTTAGTGCAATCTATAAATTATTTCCATTTTGCATAGAAAAAGCAAAAACCGATGTAAAAAGTTGCTGCTATTGTTTTATTGACAGAAAAATGTATTTTTGTCCTACTTCTTATTGATAAGCCGTGTGGCTTATTTATATATTACCTAGTAAATCAGAATTATTTAGTATGAATTATAATACCGACAGAAGTCATATTTTGATGCGTGAGTATGGCAGACATTTGCAAGGCATGGTGGATTTTGCCGTAAAGATTGAAGACAAGAACGAAAGGCAACATGCAGCCGAAGCTATTATCCAGATGATGGGAATACTGAATCCGCAATTAAGAAATTCTACCGACTATAAACAGAAATTATGGGATCATATTTTTATCATATCAGACTTTAAACTTGATGTAGACTCGCCATATCCCAAACCTACTCCTGAAAATGCTTTTATAAAACCCTCACCTCTTCCCTATCCGCAAAAACGGATAAGAATGAAACACTACGGACGCAATGTAGAGTCTATGGTGAATAAGGCCATGGAAATGGAAGAAGACAAAAAAATTGCCTTTACGGAAGTGATAGGTAATTTTATGAAAATGGCTTATAAAAACTGGAGCAATGAGGAGGTTAGCAATGATTTGGTAAAAGGCGACATGCGAACACTTTCGGCAGGAGCTTTAGAAATCAGTGAAGAAATGAATATAGAAACGATGACCCGATTGCAGCGCAAGAAAACCTATCCGCAAGGAAACAATAATAATAAGAACCGAAATAATAATAAGAACCGAAACAACAAAAACCGCAATTTCCAAAATCGTAACAATCGCTATAAATAAGAAGCTTTATGAACGCTGATGCATTTGAAGTAAGAGGAAACAAACCTCTTTTTGGAGAAATTATACCACAGGGTGCCAAAAACGAAGCCTTACAAATTTTATCAGCTGTTTTACTTTCGGATGAAGATATTACAGTATCCAATATTCCTGACATCTTAGATGTAAATGTCTTAATTGAATTACTCGCTGAAATGGGCGTGAGTGTAGCTAAGTTAAACAATAATACCTACACCTTTAATGCCCGACACGTCGATCCGGATATATTACTTACTGAAAATTTTAAAAAACGCGCCGGTCACCTACGAGGTTCTGTAATGATTCTTGGACCACTTTTAGCCCGTTTTAAGCGCGCTTACCTGCCCACACCCGGTGGAGATAAAATAGGGCGACGACGATTAGACACCCATTTTTTGGGGTTTCAGCAGCTTGGAGCTAGTTTCCAATACGATAAAGAGAAATCATTTTATTCGCTTACTGCTGATAAGCTTAAAGGAAAATATATTTTGCTTGAAGAACCTTCTGTAACCGGTACTGCCAACATTGTGATGGCTGCCGTGTTAGCAGAGGGTGTCACCACTATTTTTAACGCTGCCTGCGAACCCTACCTGCAGCAACTCTGCAATATGCTCAATCGCATGGGTGCGAAAATATCAGGAGTGGGTTCCAATTTATTAACTATAGAAGGCGTTGAGAAACTGCACGGCACAGAACACCGCATGTTGCCGGACATGATTGAAATAGGCAGTTTTATCGGACTGGCGGCGATGACAAAATCCAATATTACGATAAAAAATGCCCGGGTGGATATGCTGGGATTAATTCCGGCCTATTTTCAAAAATTGGGCATCAAACTCTATTTCAAAGATGATGATATTATCGTACCCTCACAAGAGCATTACGAAATTCAAACCTTTATTGACGGTTCTATTTTGACCATTGCCGACGGCCCATGGCCATTATTCACTCCCGATTTATTGAGTATCCTCCTGGTTACGGCAACCCAAGCCGAAGGCAGTGTGCTGATACACCAGAAAATGTTTGAAAGCCGTTTGTTTTTTACGGATAAACTGATGGATATGGGAGCTAAAATCATATTATGCGATCCGCATCGTGCTACTGTAATAGGTATTAACCGAGAGTATAATTTGAGAGGCATACACATGAGCTCTCCGGATATCCGTGCAGGCGTTTCCTTATTAATTGCAGCACTTTCTGCCGAAGGCAAGAGTGTGATTTCCAATATACACCAAATAGACAGAGGATATCAAAACATAGATACCCGCTTACAAGCCCTGGGAGTCGACATAAAGCGACTTTAAAAATATTTTTTATTTTTTCGGAATTTTCAATTAATTTTGAAAGAAAATTAGCTGGCATGAAAATTTCTGAAAACCCATTAGATAATAATGAGCCTGTTGTCCGTATAAACAATACGGGCAAAGTTGTCTTCCTGTCAACATTAAGCGTATTTATCTCGATGTGCTTAGTTGTTTTATATGATACAGAATATGGGTTTATGTTGTTCATTGGAGTACCCTTGTCTATCGGTTTTATTGCGGGGTATAGCATGAAAAAATCTGTAAAAAGTATTTTTACACTTTTTAATAAGACACTACTGCTTTTTTTAGTTATTACCATACTTCTCATCGTCTGCAGAATAGAAGGCGGTATTTGTATCATGATGATAGCCGTGCCACTATATGTGCTGTTGTTATTTTCATACGCATTGGGAAATATTATTAAAAAGCGATTTAGTACAACTTCCAAACCCTTGATGTTTTCATTGTTTCTGATGAATCCGTTTTTTGTAACACTTGATTTATATACGAACAACGGCTTTACTCAGGTCGTTGAAAATAAAATAACGGTTAATACCGATGCCCGTTCTGTTTGGGCTGTTTTAAATCGCCCCGTGGTATATAGCACTCCCGAAAATATACTTTTTAAATACGGCGTAAACTATCCGAAAAGTATGCAAATCAATAAACTTCATGATAGTTTATTTTTAAATTGCAATTTAAGAAATGGTAATGCCAATTTACAAATTTCAGGTTATTTTAAAGACAGTTTGCTCCGGTTTGAACCACGGCAGGCAATATTGCCCATCAAAGAATTAACCATTTACAAAACTATTCATACTCCCCACTC
>CAYVGM010000041.1:1359-6892 GCA_964451125.1 uncultured Chitinophagales bacterium | reverse complement strand
TATATTCGTAAGCAAGCTATTGATAAATTAAAGATTAAGCAAAGCGAATCTGTATTGGACATTATGTGCGGAACAGGTGATAACTTTAAATACCTCTTCAGATTTACCAAACATATTACTGCCCTTGACTATTCTGAAAATATGCTTGCCATTGCCAGACAAAAGGAAAATGGGAATAAAGACATTGACTTTAGAAAGATTGATTTTATATGCGATGACTTAGGTGATATAAAATATAAACATTGCATTTGCACGTTTGGATTAAAACATTTACAACCAGATGAGTTAAATAAATTTGTTGAACAACTACAACGGTCTTTACTACCACAAGGAACATTTTGTCTTTCAGAAATAAATATAGAGAAAAATAATTTTTTAAGTAGGCTTATACTCTACTATATGCACTATGTACTCCCTGTATTAAACAAGCTTTTTACAAACAGGAATCCTCATAAATATTTATATCAATTTGCTAAAAACACGGTTCCCGTTCAATATATAATTCAAGTTTTGCAGGAAAATAATTTCGAGGTGGATATTGAACATATTGCATTTAAGCATGCAGTTGTTATTTACGGCAAATATTTGGGCTAGATTATTCCGTAATCTTTGCAATAATCAAGAGTTTCTCGTATCCTCGCCCCAGTTGAGTTTTTCGCGCAAGGTTTTCAGGTAAGAACTTTCCGGCATGCGCAACAATTTGAAATAAAAATCTGCTTTGCGTACTGCCACCTGAAAAGTATCATCTAAGCTTTTGGAGCGCGAATCTATAGAACACAAATAGGTCTTGCTTCGGCATTCTACTTCAAAACTCAGCACAGTATTGTCCGGTATAATCATCGGGCGTGCATTAAGATTGTGCGGTGCCACCGGAGTAATTACAAAATTGCTGGAGTTTGGAAAAACGATAGGTCCTCCGCAACTTAAAGAATAGGCTGTTGAGCCGGTTGGCGTGGCAATAATTAAACCATCTGCCCAAAACGAATTTAAAAACTCTCCGTTCAAAAAGGTGTGTATTACAATCATGGAAGATGAATCTGTTTTATGAATTGTAAACTCATTCATCCCATAATTAACCTCTCCAAAAACAGGCTTATTGAGTTCAGCACAAATCAGTGCCCGGTCTTCTATAGTATACGTATTGTTTTTTATGGAGAGTATTAATTCTTCGATTTCCTGCTTGTGAATGTCGGCCAAAAAACCCAACCTGCCCATATTAATACCCGCTACCGGAATTTCACTGTTGCGAACAAACTGTATGGTATCCAACAGGGTGCCGTCTCCGCCCAAAGCAATTAATAAGTCTGTCTTCTTTTTTATATCAATATGATTATTGAAAAGTGCATATTTTCTCGCAGGAAGTATCTGCTTTATTTGTTTGTAATAATTATCTTCTATGCAGAAATCAAGCTGTTGGTCTTGCAGTGCACGAATAAGCTGCAATACAAAAGGAGCATGCTCCTCTTTAAAAACCCGACTGTAAATACCAATTGCCATCAGAAAGGTAACTCGAAATGTAAATATACACCTTTATCCAAATATCTGTTGATACTGTATTCAATTCTAAACAAACGCTGGTTGAATGTCACTAAATTTAAACCCACCCCATAGCCGAATTGCCATTTGTTTCTGTAACTGTTTTGGGCATAGTGGGCATTATCCCAAACATAACCGGCATCAAAATAGGTAGTGAGGTACATATTAAAGGGAAGAAATGCCAATGAAGAATTTAAAAATTTATTGTTCTTGTTCTTGATTTTTTTGAGGTTTTTTAATTGAAAACTGAAAAGTCGAAAACGATATTCATTTTTAAACAACAAAAAATGCTGTCCGTCAATTACATTAACCTCATACCCACGAATGAGGTTATCATTATAGCCAAATGATTTTATCGGTTGAAGATTATAGGGTTGCTTAAAAGGCCAGGATACCTGAAACCTGCCCGAAAAGCCCATTGAAAAATTCTTGTGTTTTTTCCATTCATAATATCTGCTCATCATAAATCCGGCTGTAGTCATACGTGTTTTCATAAAACCCAATCCGTAATTGGTAAAATTCATGCGGATATACCATCCGTTAGTCGGGTAAGCTTTTAAATTACGGTGATCTGACTCAAACACATAGCCAATTTTAAGGTAGTTCTGTTTACGGGCACCGTCCAGAAAATATTCAGGATTAGCCAACAAAACAGAATCACTTGCTCTTGAAAAGCCATAACCTGCCGAAAAATTATGCGAATTGTATAATTCACGACGGTAAGTGATGCTTGCAGAGAATTCTGCCTTAATCATCTGTACTTTGGCACTCAAGTCCATAAATTTCAACTCATTGTCTATGGTATTATAAGCTATGCGCTTGCTATGCAAGAAATTAAAAAACAAACCAAGTCCTACATTATCCTTTTTTCTGTCGAATACCGGAATGATATAACCCAAATCGAGGCGTTTGGCAAAACCAAAACTAAATGCACCGATGAGTTTATCATTGCGACCACTTACATTGTTGTAGTTTAAAATCAAACCATATTGCAGGCGTTTAAAATCGTGATTGTATTTACGCCACCATTCAGCAGCATTACGGTCGGCAAACTGTAAAATCAAACCGGGGCTTAGCGGAAATTTTTCATACACTTTTATGATTAAATCCAAACTGTCTTCTTCCCAATTTTTAATATTGACTTGTATATCATTAAAAATTCCCAGATTAAAAATCTGCAGTCGGTTTGCCAGCAAGATACTGTCTAATTTATCACCCGGTATCGAATCGCCTTCGTTAAATGACATCTCCCGCAACATTACATAAGGACGTGTTTTTTTGTTGTTGGAAAAATTAATTTTTCTGACTTTCAAATACGTTGTTTGTTCTTGAGCCTGTAAACTCAAAAAAGCAAAAAACAAACCAGCCAGTAAGATGTTTTTCATCCGCTAAAAACCTACAAAGGTAGGTTATTTTATAGGTTTAGCTGAACAGTTAAGTAAACTTAATTTGTAGAACACTACGCATATCGTATGATCAAACAGAGAATGATAAAACCTATACCAATTCCGGTTCTGCTACGGCTATGTCTTCTTTTACTAAGGAATAATCTTTCAGGTTAAAATGCTTCGTTTGATCCCTGAATTTCCATGTGAAATCCGGCCAGACGGTATAGTTTTTGCCGCCTGCACTCAAATACCAGCTTTTACAACCCGACATCCAGATAGTGCCTTCTAATTTCATCTGAATTTTTTGATTAAACGCCGTTTGTACATCCTTTTTCACCTCGAACGATTTAATATCGTTTTTTTGCATTTTTTTGATAGCATCGACAATATAGTTCACTTGTGATTCAATCATGTATATCATAGAGTTGTGTCCCAATCCCGTATTTGGGCCGAGCATGATAAACATATTCGGAAATTTGTTGACCGTGCTGCCATAATACGCTTCAGGCGAATCTTTGAAAATTTTATTCATTTCTGCACCGTCCTTTCCGGTTACATCAAAGTATTGGAAACTATCCGACACATGAAACCCGGTACCCATGATAACGGCATCAATTTTTCTTTCTTTGCCGTCTTTAGTAACCACACTGTCTTTCGTAAACTTTAAAATGCCATCGGTTACTACATCCACATTCGGTTTTGACAAAGCCTGATAGTAATTATTTGACATTAATACGCGCTTGCATCCCAAACGATAGGTCGGTGTCAATTTTTTCTGCAACACGGGATCTTTGATAAATTTTTTGATATGGCGTTTTCCCAACACTTCTCCCAGTTTTAGAATAGCATCATTATGTATCATGCCTACCGCCTGTCCTTCATTCAAATAATAGATAAAATTGCGGTCTAAATTTTGAATCATGGGTAATTTTTCAAACAAGACACTTTGTGTAGGCGAAAAAGGACCATCCGGCTTTGGCAATACCCATGGTGCTGTGCGCTGCATCAAATAGAGATTTTTTACAAGGGGTTGAATTTCGGGTACAAACTGAATGGCACTGGCTCCCGTGCCAATTACACATACCTTTTTGTCTCTGAGGTCATAATCATGATTCCAGCGTGATGAATGGAAAATTTCTCCTTTGAAATCCTGTATGCCCTCTATGTCGGGAAGGGACGGTATATGCAAAGGACCATTGCCGAAAATGACAATGTTCGCCTTCATTTTCTTCTTGTTCTGGTTGGTAATTTCCCAAGTGGCATTAGTTTCATCGTATTTTGCCGATTTTACTTCCCAGTTATACACTATATGTTCATCGAGTCCGTATTTGTGTATGCAATGTACGGTATAGGCCAATATTTCAGCCTGAGGTGAAAACTGCCGACTCCAATGGGGGTTGGGCTCAAAAGAATAGGAATACAAATTTGATTTTACATCACAAGCCGCTCCCGGGTAATCATTATCGCGCCAAGTGCCACCCGGTTTTTCACTTTTCTCTACGATAGTAAAATTGTGAAATCCCATTTTTTTAAGCTGTATGCCTACACAGATACCTGAAAACCCGGTACCGGTTATTATGACAGATAGTTCTTTTTTAGCCATGTCCAAAAATATTTAGGATATAAATTTAAGGGCTACGGTTTTTATTCTTGCTTATCCAAGGTTAAGTTGAAAATAAGTTAACTTATGTAAAGCGTAAGAGCGGAATGAAAAATCCTTTTGCTATCAGCATAAATCAAGGTAGATTAATGCCTTTTTAAGTTGTTTATTCCATTCGTATAAAATTGTATTTTTGCCTTGTGTATAAATGGGGTCTTTTTCTTTGCTTAGGATTGATGTACAGGTCGGCTGTTGCTCAGATTGAAATTACAAAACCCAATCCGGTACTCTATTACAATACCAAATACCTGACACGGGAAAACCCCATCCTCCGCAATCCTGATACGGCATACCGCGATTTTCACCGCTATAATATTATTGAGAATCAGGATTTGCCCTATAATAATTTAGGCAATTTCGGTACAGCATATTATTCGCTGATGTTTTCAAACGAAAACCGAATAGGTTATAAGCATGGGTATAACAGTTATGATATCTATTATAACAAACCGGAAAGAATAAAATATTACCGCACCAAAACACCCTATACCTTCTTGGATTTTATCTTCGGCGGTAAGGAAGAAATTATCGGCGGAGGTGAATTTTCCTACAACATTAAGCCTAATTATAATTTCGCATTCAATTTTCACCGTAATAATTTCAAAGGGAAAAGTGCACACCAGCTGGCTGCGCACAATCTACTGACTTTTCAGCAATGGTTTGTATCTAAAAATAATTTTTATGACTTGAAATTCAATTTCAGTTATAATGGCATAAAAGTAGAAGAAAATGGCGGTTGGGCGGTAGATGATGCTTATACCAATAGTTTGTACAAAAAACATAAAGACATTGTGCCTGTTTTTATGGAAGATGCCTATAATAAATGGAACGAAAAAAATATCAATTTTGTACAACAGTTTAAATTGGGCAATAAAGAAGAAATCCGTATTAATGACAGCATCCGGCGAAAAATTATAAAACCAAAATACGCGGTCGTGCACGAGTTTGA
>CAYVGM010000041.1:0-1259 GCA_964451125.1 uncultured Chitinophagales bacterium | reverse complement strand
GCATTTTATCTAGGTAATCACGTTAGGTATAATCATGATTTTAAGAAAGTTTTTCAAGTAAAAATTCAGGCGGATTATGCATGGGAAAGACAATTGCTTTTTGCTTCCATACAAAATTACTTTATACAAAATTATATTTATTTCGACACGTCATCCATTACCCAACAATACCACCAACCGTTGAATGTGCTGATTGCCAAAATCAGGAAAGACTTTAACACGAAACACATTTATACGGGTACTGAAATATATGCTCAGTGGATTTCTAACCGGAATTTGGTTCGCTTGCCAGTCTTTTACATCAAACAAACCGTGTATTACAAAGGCGGCTTTATCTCCGGGAAGTTGAACGCTCAATTGGGTTTTGATATTACTTACAACACGCCATTTAAAGGAAATGCATATAACCCGTCAATGACAATCTTTTACCAACAAGATAAAACAACTTTGAAATTTTATCCGGTGTTGGATTTGTTTTTCAACCTGCATGTAAAGCGCACCAATATTTTCTTGCGTATGCTGCATGTCAACCAGGGTATGTTTAAGCAAAAAGGGCTCTATACAGCGCCCAATTATGGCTATTTCGACCGCACCTTCCGGGTTGGTGTAACGTGGCAGTTTTATGATTAATAAGCAGATTTCTGAATATGATTTTTACTTGAAAAAAAGTTGATTTTATGGTATAAACCACCACCTTTTAAGGCGGAACGATATCGTGAGAATCAACTATTTTTTAATTGAAACGCTTATCCCGAACTCAGGTTAATAATATTTGTCCGATTGTTTTTAAGACCATTTGTCAAAGGTATAATCCCAAATTTGTGTCAAATCCTCAATAGCTTTTATTCGTCAATTTATATTTAGCCATTGTTTCTTCGTTTCGCCTTTAATTCTTGAAGATGTTTTTTAGGGTCAAAGTCGTGTGCAATTCCACTGTCAATTTCTTCTTGAATGGCATTTCTCAAAGCAATTAATTTAATTTCTTCATCTTCTAACAGTCGGAGTCCGGCACGAATAACTTCACTTACATTCTTGTAGCGACCTGCTGATACTTGGCTACTCACAAACTGGTCAAAATAATTTCCAAGTGAAATTGATGTATTTTTCATTTTTATAAACTTTATTCAAGGTTACCAAAATTTGGTAATTATACAAGTGTTCTTGTCTTAAAAATTTAGGCGTAATAGACAAAATTTACATGGTTGATTTCCGATTAGTTTTTTGAGTTATAAATGTGTAACCTATTTCAGGACGAGACA
>CAYVGM010000040.1:14818-16017 GCA_964451125.1 uncultured Chitinophagales bacterium | reverse complement strand
GATTTATGGAATACAAAACCGCCTTTATTAATCTGGATTCAGGCGTTGTTTTTTAATTTATTTTCGCCTTCCGTTTTTGTTTTCAGACTGCCTACGTTTATAGCAGCCATTTCACTATGTTTTTTTATTTATTGGTACTTTATAAAGTATCACGCTAATTACTTTATTGGCATTGTAGCTACTTTTGTTCTCATTTCTTGTAATGGAATTTTGCGAATGCATGGCGCAAGAACCGGAGAATATGATACTTTACTTGTTTTTTTTACTACAACTTATTTAATTGCATTTTTTCAATTTCTCGAATCAAAAAATAATAAATGGCTAGCCCTTTTTTTTATTTTGTTAATAGCTGCTTCTTTAACAAAAGGAATTCAAGCATTATTTTTTATGCCCGCATTGCTTATCTACACTGTACTTACAAAAAACTTAAAACAATTGCTTACTTCAACGAATTTCTACCTTGGCATTTTTGCGTATTTGTTTTTTGTGATTGGTTATTATTTGCTTAGAGAGCATTATAATCCGGGCTTTTTAAAAATTGTTTGGTTAAACGAATTAGGAGGCAGATATTCCGGTGTAATTGAAAGCCATAATGCACCATTTGTTTTTTATTTTGGTCGATTATGGAAAAATTTAAACGGATTTTGGTTTGTACTTTTAGTGCTTTCTGTTCCGGTTATTTTTAAATTAAAAAATCTGGTTCTAAACAAAATAAGCCTGTATTTATTAGGTTGCAGCCTGATATATCTGTTCGTCATCAGCGTTGCACAAACTAAATTAGACTGGTACGATATGCCTGTCTATCCTTTACTGGCAATAATGATTGCAATAAGTGTAGTTACTGTTTTATCAACTTTATATAAAGACAAATTGGTTGGATTTCAGCAACCGTTATTACTGATATTTATTGCGATAATTTTCAGCATACCGATTAGCTTGCATGAACATAAATTTTTTAGATTCATCAAAGCTCAGCATAAAAATGATGAAATGTGTGCAGCCTTTTTTTTGCATCACAACCTGAAACATGAAAAATTAAATCTGAATAATTGTTATGTCCAGGGGAATTTAGACTGTAGCTATTCCGGTCAGATTGAATTTTATCAAGAACTATATAAGAATAAAAATCAGCAACTCCATTTGTTTTTTTGGAATCAGGATACCATTACTGCTCCTTGCAAATTGCTCACACAATATGA
>CAYVGM010000040.1:0-14718 GCA_964451125.1 uncultured Chitinophagales bacterium | reverse complement strand
CTAAAGGTATTATCCATATCCACAATTTTCAGTCTGTAATAATAATCTGCAGGCGTATTCATGAAATTGTCGGTAAACGAATAATTTGAATGAGCAGTAGTTGTACCCATTGCTTGCACTGTTCCAATCGGATTAAAATCATAACCGTTTATACTCCGCTCTATTTCAAAATGAGAACAATTCAATTCATTGGTAGTTTGCCAATACAACATATTTGCATTAGTCTGGGCAACGCCATAAAAATGCATCAACTCTAAAGGCAAAATAAGCGTAACGGTAATTCCGTTAGAACTGAGTACAACAGAATACAATCCGGCATTATTTCGTGCTCTAACGGTTACATAGTAGGTAGAATCGGGCAATAAAGACAATCCGGTTTGTGTGAATTGTGTCGTATTACCCGCACTCGTCCATGTTAATGTATTTGAATCTCCCGGGCTTGTGCCTATGCAAAATTCATAATAGGCTATATCCGAATTAATATCATTACCCAAACTCCAGTTTGCAGAAAGCGTCGTAAGACTGGTGGTATATTGCATATCACTTGTCAATCCATCATTCACAACGGAAGGTAAATTTGGTTTTGTCGTATCTATATTTAATGTCGTAATATCCGGATTAGAAAAATGCTTGCAGGTATCTATAACCAAAGTGCTAATTTTTCCTGCCGGACTAAGTGGATCGGGATTAATATACCGCAATTCATTTGTTGCTCCTATAGCTGCATTTTCACTTGCTGTTCTTGATTTATAAACCCGAATGCCATCGTAAGCTGTTTTGCTGTTTCCAGTTCGTAATGAAATAGAATTTCCGTTTTGCAAAGGCGAAGCATCCGTCCATTGCCCGATATAAATATTATCTCTGTAAACCGTGATGGTACCTGTCTGCGGAGCATAAATTACTTTCACATTATAAGGCACTCCTGCTTGCACATCCAGCGCCACTTGATAGAGCACACTGCCAAATACATTGGTTGCAGAAGTAGCGCCGCTTGTTTTATAAATCTGCATATTATCCTGATCGGCTCTGAACCAAACAAAATAAGAATTGCCTCTGTTGGGCCATGTCGGATTATCACAAAAAAAATGCATGCCGGCTCTTCGGTTTCCGCCCACACCATCCAATGTCATTGTCCATTCATACAAATAAACATGGCTATTGTTTTGTATTATAGAAGCATACAAATTTGTATTGCTTAAGGTCTCGTCTGTTTGTGTTCCTTGTCCTGTATTTACTGACCAAGTGCCAAATCCAGCCGGCGAATTCCAGTCTGCGTGCATCGTAGAATTATCAAAATCTTCGTACAAAAATCCATAATTTCCATTGCTACGCCATTCTGTATTATTATAATCTGCTAAATTGTAAAAGCTGTATTTAAGCGGACAAGCACATGCTGCATTATCTGTAAATGTTGCGGTGAAATCTTGCGTAATCCAGTTGTTATAATGAGGTGAATAAGCAGTGCTGACTGTAGGCAATGCCGTACAAGCTGCTTTTATATACACGCCATCACTAAACAGCGCATTGGATATTAGTCCGGCAGCATTTTCAGCAAATACGGTAATGTAGTAGGTTGTGCCTGCAATAAGATTTAAGTTGGATAAAGAGATATAGGTTGAGTTGCCATTATCTGTTAAGGCTATAAAATTTCCTGTATTCGGCGAAGTTCCTATCATATAAGAATAGGCAACTATGCCGGAATTAATATCACTGCTTGGTGTCCAGTTGGCAAAGTATGTAGTAGTGCTGGTACTGGTATCAATATCCGTAGCTACCCCGTCATTTACATGAAAAGTATCAAGTGGCAAAGTCCAGTCTATATTGGTCGTTGCAGATTCCAAAGCCGACCATTTATTGCAATTGTCAATGATTAACGTATTAATGATTGCAGCAGGAGTAGCAGGGTTGATATTTTGATACGTAATATCATTGGAAGAAGCACTTCCCACTGATACAGCCGTAGTAGAACCACGAGTTTTATAGACTTTAAAGTTGTCAAAATAAGCCTCACATTCTCCGGTGCGAAATGAAATGGCAGACCCACTCGTCAGGGGTGAGGCATCTGTATAACCAGATACTAAAATATCATCCATAAATACAGAAATTACTCCGGTGGTTGGATTGTAAATAATTTTTACATCGAAAAAAGTATTAGTAGGAACAGCCACTGCATCATTGGTGAGTGGCGCACTAATGACATTAGCCGTGCATTTGTATATCTGTACTGTATTATTGTCATCTCTGAAATATACCATATACGAATTATTCCGGTTGCTTTGCGTAGCATCATCACAAAAGAAATGAAAGCCCGCGCGCTTATTTGTTCCGCTTCCGTTTATTTTCATTTTGAAATGATAGAGATACGTTTGATTTGTTTGAGTGAGTGCACTGTAAATATTGGTATTAGTCGAGACCTGATTGCTTTGATATAATGCAGCTGTCGCAATTGACCAAGTACCGCTTACCACAGTCCAAGCACTTGCTATAGATGCCAAATTAAAATCATCATTATAAAAACCATTTGCGGTATTGCTTCTGTAATCGATACCATTATAATTTTCAACTTGATAAAATGCATATTTTATTCCGCTTGCGCACGAAACAGAGTCTTTATATGTAACTTTGAAATTTGCTGTATTCCATTCAGCCACATTTTGTATATCGGTTATAGGATTGCCTGTTGCAACTCCTGTCGTGCAAGTCCATTTTGCTTCCCATCCGGGTTTATTCGTCCACGAATCTGAAGTAAAACGAAAGGTAAGTGCACCTCCTGTAGTTACAATAGTTCCCGGAGATGTGGTTCCAGAATAGGTGCCTATCAAGGTGGAACTGGTACTGCTGCCGTCATAAATTCTAAGCAAATCGGTACTTTCTGTATTAAAAGAGGAAAAGGTAATTGTAATAGAGGTTGCACCTGCAGGTTGTATGGTATATGTCCAGTCTTCGCGGTTGCCATAACTGCCTAATTTGCCTCCGGAATCACGGAAATCTCCCGAGCAATTTGTTACTGTATAAGCAGCAGTTCCTAAGAGTGTATGTCCTACACGGGTGGTATTAAAATCGCTGCCTACATAGCCGGATGAATCTGTGCCACAACGAGAGCGAATTTCCCATTGGTAAACAGCATTGCTTTCTAAGCCTGTGGCAAAAAAAGAATTGGCAGTAGTAGAAAAATTTGTCCAGGTTGATTCTAATGTTCCTTTAAATCTGCCCTCATATAAAGTAGCCCCTGCAACAGCTGTCCAAGACAATTGCGCTGTCATGCCGGATACATTTTCGCTTAATGCTGTCGGTACGCCACATGCAGAAGATGGCAAGGTCGTCCAGGTGGCTGCCCATCCTGCAAGATTAGTCGCACAATCAGAACGAAATTCAAAAAACAGTGCCCCTGAATTTCCGGTCAGTGTTCCGGGAGATGAAGCAGAAAATTTACCGATAAATCTTCCGGTATTATCCACTCCATCATAAACGTATAAAAAATCAAATCCGCTTTCTACATTCCACGAAGTAAAGGTAACTGAAACAGGCGCATTTCCTGAAGGGTCAATTAAAAAAGTTTTACGGTCAGCATCCGCATAATTCCCGCTTGCGCCTCCGGCATCATAAAATATACCTGATGCGGCTGTAGATGAAAAAAACGGAGCCGGCAATGGATTAATCAATCTGTAAAACCGTTCCCAATCAAAATAAGGACCCGGGTCAATATGCGTATTGCTGGGATACATCTGATGGCCTTTTATTTTCCAGCAAGCATTGCTTAATGGCAATAGCCCGCTTACAGGAGGACCGTTGTATGTTTTTAGCTTGTCCACGCTTTCGAGCACAGCAATATTATTGGTAATATTAGCAACACTCAAGTACATAGCATTGGTAAACCAGGCTATGCCGTCTTCCTGATAGGCTTCCTGTTCGATACCAACGGATAAGGAATTGGAATTGCCTACATGATAGGCTTTACGTCTGTTGCACACCATTTGAGTTACCTGCCCATCATAAGAGCGCACACAATATTGGGCCGATACGACAGCTGATGTGTTTTTAAACCAGGATATAGAGCCGGCATACGAGCCTTGCATGGTATGTATAGCCACCATATCAGGTGTGATGTCGCCGCCATAATTTGTAGCAGCAGCTGCATCCCAAATAGCACCCGTCAGCTCTACAGGGCCTGCAGGCATGACACAAGGAGCTTCTAATTTATTATTTGAATTGTATTTATTTACATATAGAACACCTGTCTTGCTTTTTACAGTATCATTTTCTATATCAATTTGAGTGGATGACAGCACTTCGAGATTTTCTTTTCCGAAGATTTTTTCCATATTCAACTCAGGTGCTCGACAGTTATAGAAATCCTGAAATTTCGGATCATTTAAAAAAGAAACGATGCCATACAATTGCACCTGGCGCACATAGTTATCAAATTCGATTGCGGCAGGCAGTTCGCTCAACTGCATTAAAACTTGCAAGAATGCAATTTCATTATTTTCATAACGGGTAAGTTTGTTTTGTATGAGCAAGGTATTGTATGCTTTAGCAAAAGCTAAGATATTAATACGAGGATCGTGCTTAATATCTTCCGCACTGTAACCGCTCAACTCAGCCACTAAGGAGAGGTTGTCGTAAAAAACGCCTTTGCCATTTTCTATCAAACCCATTACACCCCAGTATCTGGGCATTTGCACACAACTTTCTTCAAAAGATTCATCAATATGCTGCAAGCGAGTGTTGTGATAGGCAAACGCCTCTAAAAACCCGCGAGGTATCTTTGGATTTTGAGTATAGGCTTCGTTAAAATAGCCTCGATAATTATTGCGTAAAAACAGATTACCTTTGCCCTGTGAATGCAGAGCAACGAAAATGAATAGAAAAAATAAAATTCTTTTGTGTAAAAAAAATCTCATCAATATGCTGTTGTTTACTCTTATAAAATTACAATAAATCCGTTAGAAAACAAAATTTTACTTCAAAATTGGAATATTTTAATTTGTATTAGATTTTTTTAATATACGATGGATTTCAGACTTAATTGTTTCCTCTGCTTGTTCGGAGTGACGGGTTGCGTCATCTCGAACGAAGTGAGAGATCCCAATTTGTATACGGTTGTCCCAAGTTGTAAGGGATTCCTCACTTTGTTCGGAATGACGGTATTCTTTATGGGATTCCTCACTGCGTTCGGAATGACGGAATGAATAGATTATAGTTCGTTTATCTTGTCTATTCTTCGCTGATGACGGCCGCCTTCAAATTCTGTTGCGAAAAAGATTTGTATCATTTCGAGCGCATTTTCTAAGGTTATAAAACGAGCAGGCATACACAATACATTGGCATTATTATGTTGTCGGGATAGTTTTGCAATTTCTTTTTCCCAGCATAAGGCAGCCCGAATAGCAAGATGTCTGTTGGCAGTTATCGATACACCAATTCCACTGCCACAAAGCAGTATTCCAAATTCGGCATTCCCGTTTTCTATTTCATGGGCTAAGGCATGTGCATAATCCGGATAATCACAACTCTCCAAACTATGCGTACCCACATCTGTTATGCTGATGTTTTGTTTTTCTAAAAATGCTATTATTGCCTGCTTGTATTCGTAAGCTGCATGATCTGAGCCAATGACGATTTTATCAGGAAAATTCATGGCTTATTTTTTTTCATTAAAATAAAGATTGCACATCAGCTTTGACAAAATTAATGGCAATTTGCACCGGCAATTCTTTGCCGCTCTCCATTATATAGCGCATAATGGCATTGCTCAACTCACGCCCATCTGCACTGTCAGGCATTTTAGAGGCAATGGCATTGATTAACTTCAAGGTTTCTTCTTTTGCGGTAGTTACCATTTGCCAAGAATCAGCATTAATATACATTTGCTGTGAAAGATTATATTCATATTCCAAACGTACTGTTTTAATCAGTTCTAATTGAAACTCAGGCACCAGCATATTAGGTTGATATACTCTTTGGCAAAGTGCAATGGGATTAATGCGCTCTAAAAAAACGATACAGCGTTCATAAGCCTGTAAGCGCAAGGGCAATGAGATTTTTCTTTGTTCATTCGTGATAAGTTTGCGCAATTCATAATTTCTGCGTTTATTTTCGTCGTTTAAAAATGCATTGATAATAAAATAAACCCCTAACATCATTATTACCGATGGGATGACATACTTTAAAATTTCCAAAAATTCCTGCATAGTTTTTTTCTTTATAAACGCAAAAATACGTTTTTATTTTCTTTAGCCTATTGCAGAAATAAAATAGCTGGTCATTTATAGTTTATTCACATTTGGATAGCTATGAATTTATTATTTTTGCTGTATTGAATATGGATACCTTAGTAGAGCAAAAATTGCCGGTCACTTTTTCTTCAAGAGCAGTTGAAGAACTAAAAGCATTGATCGCCTCACAAGAAAAAACGAAGGATAAATACTTGCGGATTGGTGTAAAAGGGGGCGGATGCGCAGGTTTTTCTTATATTTTGGAATTTGACGAAAAGCAAGCTGCCGATACCATATATCAGACAGATGACTTTGAATTTATTGTAGATAAAGCCCAGGAAATTTATTTATTTGACACACAATTAGACTTTAAAGGCGGTTTGGATAACCGCGGTTTTATTTTTGAAAACCCCAATGCATCGTCTACTTGTGGCTGTGGTACGTCATTTTCGGTGTAAATATCAATAAAATAAGGCATTTTGCTATTAATTTGTACACAGCACCCTTATTTTATTAACATTCTGAAAATTTAATTTGCAGAATTGACCAAACGATTTATTTTTGTGTCATAATCATTAATAACTAAAAATTTTAACTTTATGAACAAAGGTGACTTAGTAAAAATCATTGCAGATGCTGGTGAGTTGACCAATGCAAAAGCAACAGAAACGTTGAATGCCGTATTAGAAAGCATTCGCAAAACGTTGAAAAAAGGTGACAAAGTAACATTAATCGGTTTCGGTACTTTCTCAACATCTAAAAGAGCAAAAAGACAAGGAAGAAACCCGTCTACAGGTGCTAAAATCACTATTCCTGCAAAAACATTAGTGCGTTTCAAAGCAGGTAAAGAATTGACAGACGCTGTAAATAAAAGCAAATAATAAACAACTGCTTTTTATAGTAAATCCCTGATGTGAATCAGGGATTTTTTTTATTGATTAAGGTGCAATTCGTTCTATTTCCCATTCTCCTTGAGGTCTTTCGAGTGCAGTCAGGTCTTTTACCTGACTGTATACAAAGTCGGAAGGAACATCCGGCTTCACGGAGCAACACGCTCTATTTTCCATCCATTCTTTTCTGATTTTACATAACGTATTCTATCGTGCAGCCTGCTCATTCTGCCTTGCCAAAATTCAATTGAATTCGGATTCAAAATATATCCGCCCCAATTCTCCGGCATCGGTATTTCTTTATTTTCAAACGCCATGGAAAAGTCATCAAATTTATCTTCCAGATATTGTCTGCTTTCTATCACTTGGCTTTGCGGCGAAACGTTGGCTCCAATCTGACTGTCGTGCGGACGAGAATGAAAATAAGCAGCAGCCAGGTTCCTGTCATATTTTTCCACAATGCCATCAATACGGATTTGGCGTTGATTGGTTCTGTACCAAAACAATAAGCAAGCATGCGGGTTTTCTGCTAAATCCTGTCCTTTCTTGCTGTCGAAATTCGTATAAAAAACAAAACCGTTTGCTGTTATCTCTTTCAGCAAAACAATGCGATTCGACGGAATACCTTGTTTATCTGCTGTAGCCAAAGCCATGGCATTGGCTTCGAGTTCGTCTGCAGACAGCGCATCATCAAACCATTTTTTAAACTGTTCAAACGGATTGGCGGCACAATCTTTTTCATATAGCGCATCCTTTTCATAACTGGTACGCATGTCTTTCAAATCAGCAGTTGGCATAGTCGTAAATTACGTTTAAATTTAGCAAATAATCAAAAACTATGCATGAACAGAAGCGCAATAAATTATTATTAATTCCGATGCTGATTATCGCCAATTTGTATCCGCTTTTTGGTGTTTTGCAGCATGGTTGGACATTGTTCAGTGTCGTCTATATATATTGGCTGGAATTTCTGATTATCACATTTTTTGAAGGATTAAGAATCTTGTTTTCTGCCAAAGATGCACGCATGAGTATTTTTGCAAAAATAATTTTGTGGGTAAAGTTCATATTGACCAGAATTTTCATTTTCGCATTTTACTTAATATTTATCATCGTGTTTATTGGTTTGGGCAAAATGAATAGCGGAGATGACAAGCATCTGATTGATTTTGCACAAACTATTACGCTGTCTTCGTCCTATTTCAGAATGGCTTTATTGCAATTTTTCATTTATAACCTGTTCGATTTTATTGTAAAATTTATTGCCACCGGAGAATATAAAAAGGAAACCGCTTATGACAATTTCAACTTTTTCGACCGCCGGATAATCGTGGTACATTTATCCATTTTTATCGGTGCATTTATATATACCTTCTTTGTTGATAAACTTCATTTCCATACACAAAATGCCACCTTGGCTTGTGTCAGTATTTTTATTTTGGTGAAAATAGTGCCTGATATAATCCTTTCTGGCACAAAACAATAGAAAATACACTTTTATAATACAAACAGTAAATAACATATAATTTATTTTTTAAAAAACAACATCCTAAATTACAATAAATTATGCATTTTGTCTAAATTTGTAAAAATCAAATTTCACATGCGGTCTTTTATTTTACTTATTTTATACTTAACATGTTGCACCTTATTTGTAGGTATTGTCTATCATTTCCCAACTACAGGAATAGATGATGCCAATATTTATTTTGTTTACATGAAACACTTTGCTCATGGTCAAGGTTTTGTATATAATATTGGCGGTGAACGTGTAGAAGGATTTACATCCTTATTGTGGACACTAGTTGGGAGTTTTTTCTTTTTATTTACTTCACATATTGAAATATGTTTATTTAGTTTGAATCTGCTGCTCATGTTTGGCACATTGAAATTAAGTACGAGCATAATAAAGCATTTCACTAAGAATAATAATGTCTATATAATTACCTTTTTAGGTCTTTTAATAGTTTTTCCGGGTTTTTATGACTGGAATATTTTTTCATTGTTAGAAACAGGATTATGGACTTTTGAATTAACTTTCCTTAGCTACTTATTAGTAATTCCTTTCTTAAATAAACACATTTCATTAAAAAAATCTACTTTTTTAATTTTACTATTTATTCCTGTAGTAGTTATATCCAGACCGGAAAGTATTTTACTAATTCCAATAATTATATTTATCAGAGCTGGTCAATATTATTTTAGTGAAAACAAAATAAGACAGATGTATAGAGATATCCTCTTATTAATACTCGTTTTTATTGCAAGTAATTTTTTACTCTACCGATGGAGGTTATATTATTTTGGTTTTCCATTCCCAAATACTTACTATATTAAGATGACAGACGGTTTTTTTACTAACATAAAGGAAGGCTTGATCTATTTTAGTAAATATGTAATAAGAGTTAATCCGCTTATTTTATTAATCATTACAACTTACATCATTTGGTTTTTTAAAAACATCTTTAATAAAAACAACATTAAGGCAAAATTTTTCATACTCTTGCCTTTATTATTTATTTCATTTTTAGGGATAGGTATACCCATGCTAACAGGTGGCGACCATTTTCGCTTATCGAGATTTTATCAAGTCTTTAGCCCCATATTTTATATTACATTTTTACTGATACTCTATGATTTTAGGAGTGAGTATAAATTTACAAATCTACTATTTCAATCTAAAAAAAGTATTTTACTGGCTTTATGCCTTTGTTCAATTTTACCCTTAAAAAACTGGTATATACTGCTTTTCAATAAAAAATATACCATCCTTACAGAATTTAATATCGCAAAACATAACAGAGAACTTGGAATTAAATTGAATCAGTTTTTTCCTGATAAAAAACCATCTATAGCCATGGTAGCTGCCGGAGGTATTGCCTATACTTACGAGGGAGTAGTAAATGATGTATTAGGCTTAAACAATTTAGAAGTTGCCCATACATTTTCTGACCGTCCAAATAACTTATTAAAAAGCCACAGGGCATTTAATAAAGAAATCTTCTTAAAACAGTTGCCTGATTTATTTTTATTTGAGTTTGTGAATGACTCCACTAAATTTATTCCATTTACTAAAAGGAATAATATAGACCAACAGTTTGGGAGTAAAGTAATTAAACATATTTACAAGGATTCAAACTTCAACAAAGATTACACGCAAGTATTTTTACAATCTAAAAAAGACAACAGCCTATTGTTTACTTTTTCCAAAAACAAATATTTAAATAGTTTAGATACATCTTCATTTATAATCCAACCCATAAACTAACAACTTGATTTCAATACCACAACCTCGCTCCTACTTTCTTCAAATAGTGCATTCCATTTTTATTCATTACGTCTCTTGGGGTTAGTTGAAGTCGTTTGAAAATAGATGAAACCGTATTGAAATACAAACGTAAATCATACTTTGATTTCTTTAATAAAAACAAACTCCACATACTGAAATGCGTAATAACATACAGCATAGGTAAATGCTTATATGCCACTACCATTTTATTCGAGAACATACGTGCATACGTAGTTTTATGCGGTTCTCTCCCATCCGGGTTTTGTTTGTGTAAGACCAATATTTCTTGTGTAAACAAAATGGAATATCCTGCTTTTATGGCGGCATAACACAAATCATATTCTTCCATCCCATAAAAAAAATCGTCTTGATAAAAGCCGGTTTTTTCTATCAATGCTTTTGGAAAAACATGCCCGTATCCGAAAAATAAATTATAAAAAACCTCCTTCTTATTTTCAATCAATGTTGGATTTTTCAGCGGCGTTTCCATTTTTCCTGTAAACGGATTTTTGCCCATAAATCCAATAATAGCTAAATTTTCTGCAGCATACTGATGGAATTTATTCAATACAAATGAAATAACATTCGTTTGTACCATTTCAGCATCATCATCCATAAACAAAAGATATTCGCCAGTGGATGCTTTGATACATAAATTTCTGCCCCCTGCTACGCCCAAGTTTTGCGGGTGATGAATATAATTTATCAGCGATTGTTGCTTTTGAGGTAGTTCAATAATAAAATCAGTAAAACAACTGTAGTCTGTCGTAGAGCTGTTATTCAGCACGATGATTTCTTTCTGCCAACCGTCAACATTATCTAAATCCAAGACATTCTTCACCGCATCAATCGTATCTTCCGCACGATTATAACTGATAATGATGAATGAAAAGACAGGCATATGACAACGATGAACGATAAGAGATAAACGATGAACTATCTATATTTCTTACGATTCTTTAACTATTAATTCATTTTTCTTTTTCCTCCACCAAAATAGCATGGCTGCTATAAATGCGTATAAAAAGATATTGCCAATTAGTAACATAAGTTTTGCATTTGCCAGTTTTTTAGGTTTAAACTCAAAAGTAATTTTGTGCTCACCACTTGGAATTTGCATACCACGTAAAATGTAGTTTACTCGCACATGCTTGGTTTCTTTGCCATCAATATACGCTTTCCAGTCTTCATTAGGACGATATATAATTTCTGAGAAAACGGCAAATTCAGTATTAGGCGATTTGAAAGTATATTCAAATTTCATCGGATTTTTATTGTCCGTAAGTCGGATGAAACGAGCATCATTTTGAGCAGTAGTATCAGAACTTGGGTGAGCATTAGCCAGCATACTTTCAAATTCTGTATTTACAATTGCAGTTCGAGCAGGATTTATATTGCGTACTTTCAATATTTCATCTTCCGGTGTACTTACTTTTTCAATTGCATTGACAAACCAGGCATTGCCCAATGCATTCGGATTTGTTATTACCTGATTGGCTTCATTGCCTTGTTTCAGGAATTTGGTGTTGAGCATATTTAAGAAATTGGTATTTGCAAATCCACCTTTATTCAATAAACTAAAATCATGAGAAATACCATATTCTATCACATCTTGATAGCGTCTGAGTTTTGCCGGATTATATCCACCGATAGTACGGTGAAAATAAGCCGGAGAGGCACTGTTAAATACATCAACAGTTAAATCTACCATTCTTGCACCATCTTTATTTTCAGACAAAATAGTCTGATCGGCCGGCGTGAGCGGGAAGGCATTATTTTCCACTAATGCTGTTTCTTCAAAATCATTTTCGTTTAAATAACGCTTGTTTATCCCCCAATAATCCATCAGAACCAAAAATGATAAAGCGCCGAGATACACGTATTTATTTTGAAAAGTTGTAGTTGCAAATGCAAACAATAACCCTGCCGCTATTAATACAAATAGTAAAGAACGAATTGCATCTTTACGCATTAATGAGGCTCTGTCTTTCACCAAAGCTGAGACTACTTCATTGGCAAAAGTTTCATCACCGCTCATTTTCACTAATTGTGCTTTAAATTGTTCATCTGCCGATTTTCCACTTTCCATATTTTTTGAATGGAATGAAAAAATACCACCCAACACAATAAAGAAAATCAAGATTCCGCCTGCAATTCCTGTTGAAAATTTCAAAGTTTTAATGCGTTCTTCTTTTGTAGTGTGTTTATTAAAAAATTCCATTAATCCTAAGATACCTATTAACACCATTAATGTTTGTGTAAGCGCCAGTATCATGGTAGGTGCACGGAATTTGTTGAACATCGGTACGATGTTATACAACAAATGATAAAATGGTGCAAAATTTTTGCCAAGTGCAATTAAAACAGTCAGTATAATACCACCGAAAATCCACCATTTTAGTTTGCCTTTATAAGCAAACATACCTAAGACGAATAAGAAGAAAATAAGAGCCCCTAAATAAATAGGACCTTGTACGAAAGGCTCGCTTCCCCAATAAAGTGGCAATTGCTGAACAAACTGTGCGGCATATTGCGGAGCTTTTGCCGCAACTGTTTTATATACATTAGAATTTTCGTCTAAAGCACCTCCTGAAGATCCACCAGTAAAATTTGGTACTATAATAGTTCCCAATTCTTCAAATCCTAAGCTCCATTGTGTAGCATAATCAAAACCGACACCCTTTTCTTTTAAGTCTGCTTTTGCTGAAGTTACTGTATCATTTGGGTTCATTTTAGCAGCATTTAATATATCTGTACCGCGAGTGGTATCTTTAGAAAAGTCATTTATAAAGAAATAGTTGCTGCTTAATAATAAGTTGATAATAAAAGCTGTTGCAATTAATAATGCAGAAACGCCTAATTCTTTGAATTTCTTCTCTCTTATAAACTCTATGGTAAGATATAGAATATAGATAAAGAGTAGAATAAGTGCATAATAGGAAATTTGTACGTGTCCGCTGTTTAATTCCAAAAAAAGAAACACGATAAACATAATCGAACCAAATGCGTAACGCTCTTTACTGATAAGATAAATACCTGAAAACATAGGTAAAATGTAGGCTATTGCACATACTTTGGTCATATGCCCTGCGTCAAGACTTACTATATTGGCCGTACAAAAACCGACGGCCAACCCACCGAGTAAAGAAAGCCCTATGTTTTTTCTGGTAAATATTAAAAATGAAATAAACGCCCAAAAACATAAAATAAACATTTCGTAGGCCGGAGATGGGATAGTTCTCAATACTTTTAACATTAAACTAACCGGCAAGTATTCATATACCTTTGAAAAACCAAAGCCTCCGATGAGATAATTTGGCATTCCGCTAAACATTCTGTTATTCCACGTCAAGTATTCACCATTTTGGCTCAGATAATCGTGTCCCACCTTACTCATTGCGTTGTACTGATTAGTATCATGAGTAGATAATGACATGCCACTAAGTACTGATTTATTATAAACAATCGTTAGTATAACAAGCAATATGGCTACCCCGAGACCAATCCATAGAAAAGGCATTTTCTTTTTAGTAGTATTTGATTCTACTGTAGACGGATGAGAAGCTGTTATTTTTGTTTGTATCGGTTGCTTAGGTTGTTGCTTTTTTGCCATGTTAAATAAAATTATTTGCCAAATTTACAATTTTATCCACTTTGTAGGAATAATGTCCTGTGAATTAATGCTAACACCTGCAAACCAAACGTTAGGGGCAATTACTATTTTATCTTGGTTATTATTGAGCCAGGCCCCCCACCAGCTAAAGGTACTGTTGGCAATAATATTATGTTTGCAATAGCTCATTAATTGCATATCGCGATAGCTGTTTTTACCTTTATTTGAATCGATAAAATGTGTTTGAAAATCGGTCTTTATATTTGCTTTCACCCATTCACTGTCATCAGAAAAAATAAAAAAAATGGGATTTTCTATTTTATTTGATATGTATTTTATTGCATCATAATAGTATTGAAGAGACAGTTGCGCAAACTTTGATGCATTTTTTGCTATGCTAAGATAATCGCCGCGACGGATGTGCAAGGAAACGGACTGACAATTTACTATTTTATTTTTCCATTGTACATTTTCGGTTTCCAATGGTATTTTGAATTGAAAATCTTTTCTGATTTCATCCTGTATTGCACTAAAATATTTTTCACTTTGAAAATTGCCAATTATATATGTATTGTCTTGAGTCAGCAGATATTCGCGATTAAATTCAAATTGTTTTTCCAATAAGAGATACATTGAATTTTTATTTCGTTTATCTCTCCATAAATGCTCCAATTTTGCAAAAGGATACAGAAAATCTTTTTGGAAAAA
>CAYVGM010000039.1:10822-16061 GCA_964451125.1 uncultured Chitinophagales bacterium | reverse complement strand
GATAGAAATGAAAAAAATGGTTAAGCAGGAAACAGTAGTGAAAAATATATGGGCATTATTTCAGCGATGTATATATTTGTAAAAAATTTTTTATGAAAGTTAAATTTTTAATTCTGATTTTTAGTGCTTTTTTATGCAATATAATTTATGCGCAAGTTTTCACTATTCCGCATACAACATATATCAATACACCTTACGGAAATATTCCAATTACCACCTATTCCTATGTAAATTTTCCGAATTTTTATTTCCGTAATTCCGATTATAATCCTAACAAGAAATATGAGTTTAAGGTAACACTTTTGAATGATAGTGTACTTACTTTTAAATCAGCCATTCATTTGAACGAAAATGAACACTATTTGATTTTGAAAAATGCTGTTTTAGATAAAAGAAAAATCTATGTACATGATACAAAAGAAATTTCTGCTCAATTTCAAGAATATGAGTTTGTAGGCTCTCCGAATGATTCTTGCTGGCTTTTCAGAGCAAATGATGATTCTATTTACTTGTATTCCATGTTGCCGGAAGACGAACCCAGTTATTTTACTTTCATGAGCAGGAGAGGAGTACCTAATTCTATACAAGCCATAACACAAGAAAATGTGGAACAGCTCGTGAAAGATGATAAAGACTTGTTGAAAATGTCAAAGAAAAAACGAAAATTAATTGACGTACTATTGAAGTTTAATAAAAATACAACTCCTCCTGAAACGAAACCGGAAAAATCAGAGTGACGACAATACGACCATAGTTTGCATTACACAATTAATGCTTACCTTTAGCACATGAACGATTTGATTACAAATAATCATTTAGGTATTTCCACTAATTCCGAAATGGAATTGCATTATAAGGAAATCATCCGCTTATTGGGAGAAAATCCTGAAAGAGAAGGATTATTGAAAACACCACATCGCGTTAGCAAAGCCATGCAATTTATTACGCACGGCTATGCATTAAATCCGGTTGAAATCATACAATCTGCCATATTTAACGAGGATCATAAAGAGATGGTGATTGTTAAAGATATAGAGCTATATTCCATGTGCGAACACCACATGCTGCCATTTTTTGGAAAGGCTCATGTGGCCTATATTCCGGATGGAAAAATTACGGGATTAAGTAAAATTGCAAGGGTAGTGGATGCATTTGCCCGTCGTCTGCAAGTGCAGGAAAGATTGACCATGCAAATTAGAGATTGCATACAGGAAGCCTTACACCCCATGGGTGTGGCTGTGGTGATAGAAGCCAAACACATGTGTATGATGATGCGCGGTATTCAGAAGCAAAACTCTGTAACTACTACTTCTGCTTTTACCGGTGAATTTGAAAAACAAGCCACCCGCTCAGAATTTATGAAGCTCCTTTCGGCTAAGCTAAGTTAGCCTATTATAGAATTCTCAAGATTTATTTTACGGTGTAATATGTTTTCATATTGCTTTATTTTTTCAAACTAAAACTCATATTTTATCAAAAAATAATATAAATGTGTTTTTGAGTACTATGCCTACTGTTTTTTTTCAACGACTTTAATTTTTTGAATGGCAACCAAAGCCGATTAGCTTTTTAAAAAATCACAAATACTTTACGCTATTACAGCTGTTTGCTGTATAAAGAATTGTATTTTTACAAAAAATCTACCATGCACAATTTGATGGCAGTTTCGCCGGTTGACGGCAGATACCACAGCAAAACTGAAAAACTTGCCAATTATTTTTCGGAATATGCGCTTATCAGGTATCGCATTTTTGTTGAAATTGAATATTTTATTGAGCTGGCAGATGCGATAAATGAAATTGGAGAATTGAGCGAAAGCCAGAAAACTGCAATGCGTAAAATTTATAACCAATTTACTTTAGAAGATGCTTTGCGCGTAAAAGAAATCGAGAAAGTGACAAATCACGATGTAAAAGCGGTAGAGTACTTTATAAAAGAGCGAATTAAGAATAAAGAACTCAAAAAGAAATCGGAGTTTATCCACTTCGGTCTTACTTCTCAGGACATCAACAATACTGCCATTCCATTAAGCTTAATCGATTTTTTCAAAAATGTCTATCGGACAAAATATAACGAACTTGTTCAAATATTGAAGACTCATGCTAAACAATATACAAAAGTTCCCATGTTGGCAAAAACACATGGACAGCCCGCCAGCCCTACCAGACTGGGCAAAGAATGGCAGGTTTTTATTGAACGATTAGATAAGCAATTTGCCTATTTTAAAACAATTCCATACAGTGCAAAATTTGGAGGTGCTACCGGAAATTACAATGCGCATCATGTTGCTTATCCAAAAATAAACTGGCAAAAATTCGGTAAACATTTTGTAGAAGATACTCTGAATTTATCTCATTCGTTTCCAACTACACAAATAGAACATTACGATAATTTAGCCGCCTTGTTTCACAATTATGCCCGCATCAATACTATTTTACTTGATTTTTGTCGCGATGTCTGGGCCTATATTTCCATGGATTATTTCAAACAACAAATTAAAGCGGGTGAGGTAGGCAGTTCGGCAATGCCGCACAAAGTAAATCCTATAAATTTTGAAAATGCAGAAGGCAATTTAGGTATAGCAAACGCCATCTTTTATCATCTTGCAGAAAAATTGCCCGTATCCCGCTTACAGCGCGACTTAACAGACTCTACCGTTTTGCGAAATATAGGAGTACCGCTGGCACATACCATGATTGCGGTGGATGCCATCATAAAAGGATTAAATGGTTTGCTGCTGAATGAGCAAGCCATACAAGCAGATTTGGAAAAAAACTGGATCGTTGTGGCAGAAGCTATTCAAACAGTTTTGCGCAGAAAAGGTTACCCACAGCCGTATGAAGCTTTGAAAGCTTTAACTCGTACCAACAAACAAGTTGGAAAAGCAGAAATACATGCTTTTATTTCCGAACTCAATATAGAGAATGCATTAAAAACTGAACTTAAAAAAATAACACCTTTTAATTATACGGGAATTTAATTAATACAAAATACTCTACTTTATGAAATCTATTGATGCTGTTAATTTTAAAAATGAAAGAGCACTTATTCGTGTGGATTTTAATGTGCCTTTTGATAAACAATTTAATATATCTGATGATACGCGCATTCGTGCAGCCTTACCAACAATTAATAAAATATTGAATGATGGTGGTAGTGTGGTATTGATGTCGCATTTAGGTCGTCCGCTGAAAAAACTGAAAGAAGATGGCTCCTTGGATGTCGAAAAATTTACGCTTCGTCATATCGTTAAGCACCTATCAGCATTATTACAAAGAGAGGTAAAATTTGTAGAAGATTGTGTAAGCGATGCCAGTCTTGAAATGTCATCAAATTTGAAAAACGGTGAAGTACTATTGTTAGAAAATACCCGGTTTCACAAGGAAGAAGAAAACGGCCAAGAGCAGTTTTCCAAAACATTGGCAAAGCATGGTACTGTTTATATAAATGATGCATTTGGCACTGCACATCGTGCACATGCCAGCACCACAATCGTTGCACATTCATTTCCGGCAGATAAAAAATACTTGGGCTATTTAATGTCTGCCGAAGTAGCAAATGCCTACAAAGTATTGCACAAAGCAGAAAAGCCGTTTACTGCCATTTTAGGCGGAGCAAAAGTGTCGGACAAAATTTTGATTATTGAAAATTTGCTGAATATCGCAGATACGATTATCATAGGTGGTGGCATGGCATATACCTTTTTTAAAGCCCAAGGTGGCGAAATAGGCAATTCTCTGGTAGAAGCTGATAAATTAGAGGTGGCTTTGGAGGTGCTTGAAAAAGCCAAAGCTAAAGGCGTTCAATTATTATTGCCTGTGGATGCTGTTATTGCTGATAAATTTGCTGATGATGCCCAAACACAAACAGCAGAAAGCAATGCAATACCGGCAGACTGGATGGCTTTGGACATTGGCGAAAAAGCCATAGCACAGTTTTCAGAAGTAATTAAACATTCTAAAACCATATTGTGGAACGGACCGATGGGTGTTTTTGAAATGGAAAAATTTCAAAATGGAACAAAGCAAATCGCTTTAGCCATTGCTGATGCTACAGCAAAAGGTGCATTTAGCTTAATTGGTGGCGGCGATAGTGTTGCGGCAATCAATAAATTTAATTTGCAGGAAAAAGTCAGCTATGTGAGTACGGGAGGTGGGGCATTGTTGGAATTTTTTGAAGGGAAAACCTTGCCCGGCGTTGCCGCTATTGTTTAGTTGGTTATATAATTCAAATACATTTACAGCATGCTAAAATTATAGAAATTTGCGAATACTATTTACTAATCACCCACTAGTAATATGTCGTAGATATAGTTTATTAACAACTTCGAACAAGATTTACCTTTTCCAGCTTTTTATTTTTAAAATAAACGATTGGAGCGTATCTTTGTGTACTCAATAGTCAACTACATGACCGATACAGCTACTGAAATCAAATTCAGCGAAGCCGCTCAGAAGCGTGCAGACGAAATCATTAAACGATATCCCGAAGGGAAACAAAAATCAGCGCTATTGCCCTTGTTGCATTTGGCTCAAGCAGAATTCGACGGCTGGCTCAGTGTGCCGGTAATGGATTATGTAGCCGGAATGTTGCAACTCAATCCGATAGAAGTGTATGAAGTCGCTTCATTTTACACCATGTATAATCTCAAACCCGTTGGCAACTATCTGATAGAAATCTGCCAGACCAGCAGTTGCTGGATGTGCGGTTCTGAAGATATAACGGCTTATTTACAGAAAAAACTGGATGTAGGTATCGACGAGCCAACTGCCGATGGCATGTTCCATATCAAACTGGTGGAATGTCTGGGCTCTTGTGGCACTGCACCAATGTTTCAGATCGGTGACAAATTTTATGAAAATCTCACCCTAGAAAAAATAGATACAATTATAGATGATTTGAGAAAGGAAAACAAACGAAGCAGATATTGTTAAGTGAAGATGTTACATCAGTAAACTTTTATTCCCATGAGCAAAAAATTATTATTACAATACGACCATATTCCCGGTATACAAACACTCGAAGTCTATCGTCAAAATAACGGATACGCATCTTTGAAAAAGGCATTTTCCATGAAACAAGAAGATATCGTGGAAGAAGTGAAAAAATCTGGATTGCGAGGTCGTGGCGGAGCAGGTTTTCCTACCGGCATGAAATGGAGTTTTTTGGCAAAACCTGAAGGTGTACCTCGCCATTTGGTTTGCAATGCAGATGAGTCAGAACCCGGCACATTCAAAGA
>CAYVGM010000039.1:4199-10722 GCA_964451125.1 uncultured Chitinophagales bacterium | reverse complement strand
AAAAGGGGCAATCCGCGCTTGAAACCACCGTTTCCGGCTGTGGCAGGTGTTTGGGGCAGACCCACTGTAGTAAATAATGTGGAGACGATAGCGGCTGTAGTGCCGATTATAAATAATGGGGGAGAAGAATATGCCAAAATCGGCATCGGAAAATCAACAGGTACAAAATTGATTTCTGCATCCGGTCATTTGAACAAACCGGGTGTATATGAGATCGAACTTGGACTTCCGGTAGAAGAATTTATCTATAGCGAAGCCTATTGCGGCGGAATCAGAAATGGTAAAAAATTGAAAGCAGTAGTGGCAGGTGGTTCATCCGTTCCGATATTGCCGGCTGAACTTATCTTGAAAACGGCAAATGGTGAACCTCGCTTGATGAGCTACGAATCGTTGGCTGACGGTGGTTTTGCCACCGGTACCATGTTGGGTTCCGGCGGATTTATTGCTATGGATGAAGATACATCTGTGGTGAAAAATTTGTTTACTTTCGCCCGTTTTTATCACCACGAAAGCTGTGGTCAATGTTCGCCATGCCGCGAAGGTACAGGCTGGATGGAAAAAATTCTGAAGAAATTTATCAGCGGAAAAGCACAGATGAGTGATATTGATTTGTTGTGGGATATACAATCCAAAATTGAAGGCAAAACGATTTGTCCGCTGGGAGATGCTGCCGCTTGGCCAGTAGCATCAGCTATACGCCATTTCCGCCATGAATTTGAGGAATACGTCCGCAATCCTCAAACCATCAAAAATGTAAAGCACTACTACCGCTTGAATAATCTGTCAGTGTAATTTTGACTACAGAATTATCGTATGGTTCTGTATGGTATATAAAAATATATATTACACCTATTTTTTGCTTTATAGTTATAATAATTTCATAATTAATAATATTATATTTATTAAAAAACTATAGATTTTTTTGTTTAAAGAATGAGATATTTAGCTTTTCCCCCCAAATTCTCATTAGTGGCTACCGTTTACTCAATACTATTGACAAATTATAAAATTTATACTACTTTTGTGCAAAACTATATCTATGAAATTATCTACAAATCAATTTGTTAAGTCATTCATTCTTCTATTCAACTTATTTCTTTTTAATTTTTCAAATATCAGTGCACAAGCTCGCCTGGTTTTAAATAATGGAGGATTGATAGTATTAAATGGCGGCAATTCTACAAACAGCATTTATTTAGTTCTTGACAATCCCAATGCAAACGCAATGACCAGAATTACATCAGGACATATCATTTCTGAAAATGAATTCAATAAAATAAAATGGAACATAGGTACTACCGCAGGAACATATACAATTCCTTATGGTATTGGCACTTCTATCTATATTCCCAATTCAATGACCACTTCAGGTGCAGCAGGCTCTGGCAATCTTACCTTTTCTACTTATACGGGCAACTGGCAGAATAGTGCTTATTTGCCTACAGGAGTAACTAATTTTGTTAACAATCACGGTTTAGATAATTCCTGGGCGGCACTCGACCGGTTTTGGAGAATAGAGCCTACGGGATATACTACAAAACCTGCACTGGCAAATTTGCAATTTACCTACCGAGATATTGAACACTCGGTAGCCAGTAATGTAATCACTGAAGCCGGTTTGGTGGCACAACGATACAATTTTGCTCTGAATTCCTGGGATGATTATATGCCTGGTGGAACAGCTAATACAGCAACAAATGTGTTGACCGTTGCTTCATTGCCATCTGCTGAGTTGCATACATGGTGGGTATTAGTAGATGCCGCCAGTGTATTGCCGGTAGAAATAACTTCATTTAACGCGAAATGTAATGGAAGTTCGGTTAGTTTGACTTGGCAAACGGCATCTGAGTCAAACAACAATTATTTTGTTTTAGAACGCTCAGCAGATGGAATTCATTTCGAAGCAATTGCCACAATTCCTACACAAAATGGAAATTCATCAATTACACAATATTATTCAGCTACCGATAATCAACCACTGGCAACAAAAGCGTACTACAGGCTGAAACAAGTGGATATAAATGAACATTATTCCTATTCCTCCGTTACAGTGGTAACATGTAATGATGCAGTAAGTATCGAACCAAATATTACCATATATCCTAACCCTGCAGTAGATTATATGAATGTAAACATTAAAAACCTGAAAGGCACTAAACAGCTTACTATTTACAACGCCATTGCACAAGAGATGGCTAAAGAACAGACCGCAAATGAAGACGATCAGTTACAATTTAACGTCATGTCATTTGCCAAAGGCACCTACATACTGCGAATAGATGTTGACGGTGCATTTTATCAGGCGATAAAATTTGTAAAAAAATAATACACTAAAAAATTATAAAATTTTATTTTTAAAATAATAACTATGAAAAACTATTTACTAGTCATCTTAATCGCATGTTGTTGTACAACGGCAACATTTCCACAAAATGTAGGCATAAACACCACAGGTGCAACACCCAATAGTTCATCTATGTTAGATATCTCAGCAACAGATAAAGGATTATTAATACCTCGTGTACCACTAAGCAGCATAACAGATGCGGTAACCATTGCTGCACCCGCAAATTCACTACTTGTATATAATACAAACGCAAGTATAACTGGAGGTCAGGGCACAGGTTATTATTACAACAGCGGTACAACAGCATCGCCCCTTTGGTTACGTCTAAGCACAAGTGCATTTAATGATACATTAGGCTGGACAAAAGCACTGACAACTTCAACCAAAGCTACTAAAACAGATGATCAGTATGTAACAGGAAAAGTAGGTGTTGGCGATTTTTCTGCGGTTGCTCCAAGTACCAATATTCAGGTTATAGGTAATGGTATAATTGGAAGTATAACCAATACAGTAACAGGGACAAATTCTTTAGCTACTGGAAATGGCAATACAGTATCCGGAAACAACGCTCTTTCTAGCGGTAATACTAATCTTGCATTGGGTGCGCAGTCCGTAGCATTTGGACAAACAGATACAGCAAGTGGAACCAACTCCTTTACATCAGGTTTAAATAATTTAGCATCAGGAGTACAGTCAGTAGCATTTGGACAAAACAATATCGTAACAGGCATCAATTCTTCAGCTTTTGGCTTTAAAAATATTGTAAACGGTGGATATTCCTTAGCAGCAGGACAAGGAAATTTTATTGGCGGAAATAATAATCTTATAAGTGGTATAAATTCAAGGATTGAAAATGGTTTTGATCACTCGATTGTTGCAGGAAATAGAGATACTGCAGCTGCCAGTGCTACAGGCGTATTTGGTTTTGGAAATAAAGTTTCAGACTTTACAGGATTTGCAACCGGCGATAGAAATAAAGTAACCGCACAAAATGCCTTTGCTTCGGGATATCAAAATAATGCTAATGGATATGGTTCTATCGTTGCCGGACAAAATAATACAGCTGCTTCCTACAGCGAAGCGGTGTTTGGTGCCAATTCAACCAACTATACTCCAGTAGGTGCACCTAATGCATTTATTGCAGCAGACCGTATTTTTAATGTAGGAAATGGAGCAAGTGATATTGCACGAGCAGATGCATTTACCATATTAAAATCGGGTAATGTGGGTATAAATAATAGTACACCCGATTTTTCAGCCAAACTTGATATTACTGCAACGAACAAAGGATTATTAATTCCTCGTGTAAGCTTAACAAGTGCTACAGATGCTGTTACAATAGCAACTCCTGCAACATCCTTATTAGTGTATAGCACTAATGGAAATACAGCTCAAATGCCTGATAGCATCGGTTATTATTATAATTCGGGTACTTCAGCATTGCCCAATTGGGTTAAACTTTATTCAAATCTAGATGTCAATAAAAATGCCTGGATGACTTTAGGAAATGCAGGTACAGATACATCTGTTAATTTTCTAGGAACCTTAGATGATATGCCTCTTCAATTTAAAGTAAATAATGTAAAAGCCGGCTTGTTGGACCATGGTAGAGGTAATAACTTCTTTGGTAAACTGGCAGGCAAATCAATTATTAATGGTCAACGAAACAATGTTATGGGCACTTATGCATTGTATTCTAATTTTAACGCAAATGATATCGTTGCTCTCGGCGATTCAGCTGCAAGTATGTATAATGGCGGGGTAGGTAATATCATTGCCATAGGCTCAGGTGCAATGAAAAACAATACCTATGGCCTTAATATTGCAATTGGATCTAAAACGATGTATAATTTTGGATCGGTAGGCGGAAACTATAATATATCTATAGGATATAATTCTATGTATAATGCAACAGGTGGTACCAATAATGTTGCAATCGGTGATTATTCTTTCCGAAACAATACTACAGGCGCAGAAAATACTGCATTTGGTACTTATGCATTGGATTCTAACACAACAGGATATTGGAACAATGCTGTGGGTACACAAGCTATGCGGAGCAACACCACAGGCTTTGATAATACTGCAATGGGTAATTCTGTTTTATTTAAAAATAGTACAGGGTATCAGAATGCTGCATTTGGTGCCGGTTCCATGTGGAATAATATTACAGGTGCCGGTAATGTAGCAATGGGCAGAGGAAGTTTATTTAATAATATATCAGGAAATAATAACGTGGCTTTAGGTCATTTAGCGTTATATAATCACAAAATAAATGATTATAATGTTGCAATAGGCTTGCAAGCAATGGAATTAGATAGTTCAGGTATTAGTAATGTAGCTGTTGGTTTTCGTTCATTACGGCAAAATTACACCGGAATAGATAATACGGCTATCGGTACTGGAGCCATGGAGTTTGGAGCCTCAGCCAGTTTTAATGTGGCTATAGGAAGAGGAAGTATGCAAAATTTTGGTTCTTCAAGAAATAACACTGCAGTCGGTTATCAAGCATTACACGAACAATCATTTACAAATGGTGGCGTTCCTTATGATGGAAATAATACAGCAATCGGATATCAGGCCATGTACTATAATAATCCCACTGCTGTAGGAAATGCCACGAGAAATGTAGCAGTAGGCTTACAAGCAATGTTCAAGAACACAGTAGGTGTAGGAAATACTGCTATGGGATTTCAATCATTTTATTCTAATACTACCGGAAATGGAAATGTAGCCTTGGGTGATGTGTCTTTATTAAGTAATACTATCGGAAGTAATAATATTGCAATGGGTTCTGGAGCTGCTTACTCAAACACGGTATCCAGTAACAATATTGCCATTGGTGCAAATGCATTACGCCTACAAGATTTTGCAAACGGTAATACTCCGTATTCTTCATATAATGTTGCAGTTGGAAATAATGCTCTTCATGATAATAATCCAACCTCTGGTTCTAATGCTTGGTTCAATACTGCAATTGGCGATGGCGTTCTTTATGCAAATACTATTGGACAACGAAATACAGGAATTGGCGCAAGATCGTTATACTATAATACAACAGGCATTTGGAATTCAGCTTCTGGTGTTGATGCGATGCATTTCAATACTCTTGGTAATGACAATGTAGCAATGGGTGGAGAGGCTCTATTCCAAAATACAACATCATCTAATAACGTAGCTATTGGTAGACAGGCATTATATACGCAATCTTTTAATAATGGTGGTGCTGAATATGATGGTAATAATACAGCAGTAGGTTTTCAGGCACTGTATGCAAATAACCCAACTGCTTTAGGGAATGGTACACGAAATACAGGAATTGGTTTGCAAACTTTGTATCGTAATACAACAGGTTACAGTAATACAGCAGTAGGGTTTCAAACATTGGTAAATAACACAATAGGCTATGGAAATACATCTATAGGTGATGTTTCTTTAGCTAGTAACACACTTGGTGCAAATAACATAGCTCTTGGTTTTGGTGCAGCATATAATAATACAACTTCTTCAAATAATATAGCAATAGGTACAAATGCACTGCGTTCCCAGGCTTTTAATAACAGTAACACTGTTTATAATTCGTGGAATATTGCCATAGGTAGAGATGCATTATATTCAAATGACCCTTCTACTTTCTCAAATGGCATGTTAAATGTCGCCATTGGTGCCAGCTCTTTCAGAAGTAATATTACATCTAATGATAATACTGGATTGGGAACTTACAGCGGTTATTATTCAACAAGTGGCTCTAACACATTTATTGGTACTTATTCCGGATATGGAGTATCAGCAGCACTTACTACTGGAAATGCAAATACAGCAGTCGGAAATAGGTCTTTAGGTCTTTTTACTACAGGATATCAAAATACAGCTGTTGGTGATTATGCCTTGTATAATACTTCTGATGGATTCCAAAATACTGCATTGGGTGCCGGTGCATTAGATTATAATACGACTGGAGATAGAAATACAGGTGTTGGTTTTTGGAGTGGAAGAAATGGCTCTACCCCTTTTACCGGTTCAGACAATTTTTATGCTGGTTACAACGCAGGTAATTTTAATTATACCGGTAGCAATAATACATTGATAGGTTCAAATACAAATGTTAATACATCCACATTAACTTATGCAACTGCACTTGGTTCTGGTGCAACAGTTAATTGCAGTAACTGTTTG
>CAYVGM010000039.1:0-4099 GCA_964451125.1 uncultured Chitinophagales bacterium | reverse complement strand
ATGTCAGTAGTTGCTATCAAAGCTATACAAGAACAACAAAAAATTATTGAAACATTAACCAAACGCATAGAAGAATTAGAAGCGAAAACAGGTAAATAAGTGAGTAATTTGTTTTTCAATTTATTTTATTTCAAAAATTTTGGGTTTATTGCAATAATCAACTAATTGACACGTTTGTAAGTGTAAAATTTTGCATTTATGTTCAGTTGCAATTATTTGAGATGTTTCATTGTTTTTTGGCTAATGTTTATTGCCGGATGTAAAGCTCAAACTACTACAGAACTAGTAACTGGTTCAGGTAATAATATAGTAAGTAATTCACTTGCTTTTGATTCTACGATTAAGACTATTCATATTTTGGTAGCACTGTGTGATAATATATATCAGGGCATAGTGCCTGTGCCAGCCAAAATCGGCAATGGACAAGACCCGGCAAATAACCTTTATTGGGGATGTGCTTTTGGCATAAAATCTTTTTTCAAAAACAGCAATGACTGGAAACTTTTAAAAACGGTAGCTGTAGATTCTGTTATTCTGGAAAGACTGATTTTCAAACATAAAACATCTAATACCATATTGATTGCAGATGCTTATAATGGTCAGTTTATCAAACAGTGTACAGTCGATTTTTTAAATAGCAGTTGCGGACTAAAAAAGGACACACTGCACCTAAACAATAAAATAGTTGGGATAAACGGCAATGCTAAGCTAATTGCCTATATCGGACATGATGGATTGATGGACTTTAAGCTCGTCAATACGTTTGTGAATACAGATAATAAACTACGGGATGTCATGATTTTAGCTTGCTACAGCAAACATTTTTTCAGCCCGCTGCTGCAGAGAGCTCATGTGCAACCACTGCTTTGGTCCACAGGATTAATGAGTCCCGAAGCCTATACGATACATGATGCTATTTCTGCCTATCTGAACAAACAAACACAAAAACAAATTAGAAACGATGCAGCTAAGGCATATTCCACTTATCAAAAATGCAGTTATAATGCAGCTTACAGGTTATTGACAACTGGGTGGTAGGAAATTAGTTTTATAAATTATTTTTATGTTGTTTGGTGTCTTCACCAAACCAAAACATGCAAAAGTCACTAAAGAGGTTTCGTTCTCTAGTTCTAAATGAAATCATCCTTGGCATTTTTATAGTCCTACGAAATTTAGTTGTTGTGTGCTGTTATTTATTTACCAAATACTTCAACGAATATAATCTCTTTTTTGCAATTATATCTTATAGGTACTATATCGCCAAGCCTTTACTTACAGGATATAAAGTATCGCCAATTTTAGTTTTCAGATTGTTTCATTTGTATAAAAGTCTTCCAGGATATAAACCACTATTAATGTCCCAAAAAGCGAATTGACAACCATGTAATTGTCCACAAAGTCTAAATTAATGAATGAGGTAATAATTAATAATAAAGAATATATATAAATATAAATATAAAACTATTAGTAGAATGGACTGTTTATACAGTTAAAAAATAAAAATAGTACATCTAGCATCATGATAATATTGTAAAAGAAAAAGAATGAAAAAAGTTGCAAAACTTAGACAAAAGACTTAAATTTGTGGACAAAAGACACTAATGAAAACAAATTTAAAAAATAAACGAACGAAAAGTAGCCAGGAATCTGAAAATGAGAATACCTATATCGTTAATGAACCCATTAGCATGTATGGCACTACACTTAATTTTAATCCACTATTTTTCAGAAGAAAAATAAAAGATGGCGTAAGCTTTGATTTTTATAACAAATTAAGTACACAATTAGAGTTTTCAGAAGAAAACTGGGCAGATATATTATCTCTTTCAACCAAATCACTCCAGCGTTACAGCAAAGAAAAAGAATTTAAGTTTAAGCCAATTCATTCAGAAAAACTGTTAGAAATTGCAGAGGTAGTAGATTTAGGAAAATCAATATTAGGTTCATTAGCTTATTTTAATATCTGGATGAATACTCCCAATATTGCATTAGGCAATCTGAAACCCAAAGAACTTATCACAGATTCTTATGGAAAACAAATGTTGATAGATGAGCTTAACAGAATTGAACACGGAATTTTCGTTTAGTGATTATTTACAGATTATCAAAAATTAAATACTCAGATACTCTTTCGGGATTTGGGGCTGCGATTAGTGGTGGCAGATGGAATTCAAAAGGTACGGAAATGATTTATGCTGCAGAAAACAGATCTTTGGCAATGTCTGAGGTATTTGTGCATCTTCCTCTACAAATCATACCGAACGACTATATACTTCTCAGTATATATATACCCGAATGTGTAGAAATTGATACGCTAAAGTTTGAAGAACTACCTGAAAACTGGCATGATTATCCTCCTTCAAACAGCACACAGTTAATAGGTGATAATTTTATTAGGAAAAAGAAATTTGCAGTATTACGTGTTCCTTCAGTTATTACAAAAGACGAGTACAATTTTTTGATAAACCCTTATCATCATAATTTTCATCAAATTAAAATTATTAATAAAGAACCTTTCTTGTTTAATTCGAGATTATTCAAAGACTGAACAAACATTTAGAAGATGAACATTGTCATATATACGAAAATCTTTTAGGATTTGTTTCGCGCATCAAGTTATAAATGGTTTGAAAGACATCTTCTGCATTTGGTTTGCAAAAATAATCTCCGTCACTTCCGAATGCCCCTCTGTGTTCTTTAGCGGTAAGTGTTACAGGTGGATTATCCAAATAACGGAAAATATGCTGTTTTTCCATCACTTGCTGCAACATGTATGCCGTTGCGCCACCCGGAAAATCTTCATCAAAAAAGACCACTCTGTTAGTTTTCTTAATGGATTCTCCAATCACACCATAAATATCAAATGGCATAAGTGTTTGCACATCTATCAATTCTACAGAAATACCGACGCGTTCTAAATTTTCAAGAGCTTCCTGTGCAATACGAACACAAGATCCATAAGTAACCAAAGTTACATCGTTGCCTTCTTTCAATATTTCCGGTACGCCCAGCGGTACAGTAAAATCTCCGGGATTTTTGGGCATTTTTTCTTTCAGACGATACCCGTTTAAACATTCGATAACCAATGCCGGTTCATCACCACGCAAAAGTAAATTATAAAATCCTGCTGCTTGTGTCATATTCCGAGGTACGCATAAATGCATGCCTCTGAGCGCTCCCAGTATCATCTGTATGGGCGATCCGGTATGCCAGATGCCCTCTAACCGATGCCCTCTGGTACGTACAATCAGCGGAGCTTTTTGCCCTCCTTTTGTTCTGTAACTTAAACAAGCCAAATCATCAGTGAGCGGTTGTAATCCGTATAATAAATAGTCGAGATATTGTATTTCTGCAATTGGACGCAAGCCACGCATGGCTAACCCTATGCCTTCTCCCATAATACTTGCTTCTCTGATGCCGGTATCATAGATTCGTTCAATTCCGAATTTTTCCTGCATACCCGCAAATGCCTGATTCACATCTCCGATTTTACCCACATCTTCGCCAAAGGCTACTATTCTTTTATCTCGTTCAAAATTGGCATTAAAACATGCATTTAAAACCTGATAGCCACTTACTATGGAAGGCTTTTGCTCATATTCAGCTTTTACAACAGGCAATTTTAATGGAGAATAAGCTGATCCTGTATGCTGATAAGATGAATATCTTTCTTCGTTAATTAATAATTGAATTTCCCTCCACTTTTTTAAAGCAGCAATGTGGACATTGTTTTCATCTTTCACCGTGATTAATACATCGTTCACTACTTTCATTATATCGCGACGCAATGGATCGATACTTTGCTGTAAGCCGATAACATATTCCTGAAGTAGTTCTTTATGAACAGAAGTCAATGCAATCGCATTTGTCATAGCAATTACTTCTTTAAGTTCTTCTAAAATAGGCTCATGAAATTTCGACCAGGCTTCTTTTTTCTTTCCGGCTACAAAATTTTTGGCTTCTTTTTCTAATGTATTTAATTCATCATCAGTAGCAATCTTACTGTTAATAATCCAGTGGCGAAATTTTAAGATACAGTCAAAATCTTTTTCCCATTGCAAGCGTTCTGCAGATTTGTATCGTTCATGAGAACCGGAAG
>CAYVGM010000038.1:7187-16099 GCA_964451125.1 uncultured Chitinophagales bacterium | reverse complement strand
TTAGTATCATTTTGTCATAATGATATTGAAGATTTGAAAGCACAATTAGAACAAATTGGCAATCATCAAGCTCGATTTTTAATTACAGAATCACTTTTTTCCATGCAAGGTGATATTGCTCCATTGCATCAGTTGGCACAGCTAGCAAAAGATGCTGAATTAAACTTCATTGTTGATGAAGCCCATGCAAACGGAATTTTTGGCAGTTTGGGTAGTGGTTTATGTAATCGGGATGAAATTGAAGAGATCTGCTTTGCTCGGGTATTTACCTTCGGAAAAGCCATAGGATCGCATGGGGGAGTAGTAGTTGGAAGCAAAGTATTAAAGGACTATCTGATAAATTTCAGTAAGCCTTTTATCTATTCAACGGCATTGAATCTGGCTGATTTACTAAGCGTGGAACATGCATATTTTTTACTTCAAAACAATATAAATCAACAACTTAAGATTAATAATTTGATTTTATACTTTAATAAAAGGATCAGACAAAAAAAACTTAGTCAATTTATCACCGGTGCTGGCCCGGTTTATGGTTTCTATGTAAAAGGCAATGAAAATTGTCGTCAGGCTGCGACTTACTTACAAACAAATGGGTTTGATATTCGACCTATTTTATCACCTACTGTGCCGAAAGGAAAAGAACGGCTTAGGATTATATTGCACAGTTTTAATAAAACAGATGAGATAGAAATTTTGACTGAAAAACTGCTTGATATTCAAAATATTATACAAAATGAGTAAAAATTTTTTTGTAACCGGTATTGGTACAGATGTCGGGAAGACAGTGGGCGCTGCCGTTTTGGTTCAGGCACTTAAGGCTAATTATTGGAAACCCATACAGGCAGGCAACTTGGAATTTACAGACTCAGACTTTATCCGGCATAACACGGATTATGCAAAATTTGTCATGGATGAAGCGCTATTGCTTTCTACACCGGCTTCTCCAAATATTGCAGCAAAATTTGAATCAAAAGAAATTGATATTCAACATATTGAAATACCTAATGTAATCAATAACTTCATTGTTGAGGGAGCAGGGGGAATTATGGTGCCGATAAATGATAAACATTCGATTTTGGATTTAATTATTAAGTTTCAACTTCCTGTTATTCTGTGTGTTAAAAGTTATTTAGGTTGTATTAACCACTTCTTATTGTCTGTCGAAATATTGAAATTAAATAAAATACCCATAAGCGGCATTATGCTGAGTGGCAATTTCGACAGTGAGGTTAAAGAGACTATAATCAGATTTTCAGATTTACCTGTAATTGCTCATATACCATTCACGGACAATTTGTCAAGTGAATTTATCAGAGAACAAGCTGAACATATAAATCTTGATTTGCTTTGAACTATTCAGAAATAGATAAACAATACATCTGGCATCCTTTTACGCAACATCAAATTGCCGGAGATCAGCTGTGTATTGTATATGCAGATGGTTGCTACCTTGAAGATGAACAAGGAAATCGTTATCTGGATGCGATTTCGAGCTGGTGGACGAATTTATTTGGTCATCGCCATCCTTATATTACACAAAGTATTAAAAATCAACTAAATACACTAGATCACGTGTTATTTGCAGGTTTTACCCACCCAGCTGCAGTTGAACTTTCATACAAATTACTCAAAATCCTTCCATCAAATCAGGCTAAAATTTTCTTTTCTGATAATGGCTCAACTGCCGTAGAGGTGGCTTTAAAGATGGCATTACAGTATTGGTACAACAAAGATATGCCCAAAACCCGTATAGTGGCTTTTAAGCACGCTTATCATGGCGACACCTTTGGTGCAATGAGTGTAGGAGCTCGTGGGGTTTTTAATCGCCCATTTGAATCTTTATTTTTTGAAGTAGATGCCATTGATTTGCCAACGGATGAGAATTTTCAAGCCGTATTAAATGAATTTGAACATATTTTAAGTCGGGGAGATGTGGCCGCATTTATATTTGAACCTTTGGTATTGGGTTCGGCGGGAATGAAAATGTATAATGCCGGACATCTGGATGAACTTCTTTCGATTGCAGCAAAATATGATGTATTGTGCATTGCTGATGAAGTAATGACAGGTTTTGGCAGAACAGGAAAGCACTTTGCAACAGACTATCTGAAACACAAACCTGATATATTGTGCATGTCAAAAGGTATTACCGGAGGATTTATGCCATTAGGTGTAACTTCCTGCACAATGGAAATTTATTCTGCATTTTTAAGCACAGACAAGCTTAAAACCTTCTTTCATGGGCATTCTTACACCGCCTATCCTTTGGCTTGTGCTGCGGCTGCGGCTACCATGGATGTATTGGAAAAAGAATGGCAAATGGTTGAACAACTTTGTAAATGGCAAGCAGCACATGTTTTGCAGTTAGCTAAACATAAAAAAGTAGCACAAATCAGGCAAACCGGAACCATTGTTGCATTTGAAATAAAAAGTGGTAGTAAAGCAGATTATTTTAATGAAATTCGGGATAAATTTTATGCAGAAATTCTAAAAAAAGGTGTCATATTGCGTCCGTTGGGCAATACAGTTTATATTATGCCACCGTATACAATCAACAGTGAAGAATTGCAATTCGTTTATAATCAAATAAATGAGGTATTAGATATTCTCTAAATCAGAAAAAGCCTAAAAGAAATGAATAGCTTTATAAATAAGGAGTAATATCATCACACCAAGCTTTGACAAGCGGCATTTCTTCTTTACCGACAAAACCATTTTCTGTCAGCATTTCATAACATAATAGCAAATCATCCAGTATATTTTCTAAGCCACCTTTTATAGGCAATGCTGTTAACTCGCAGCAAATCTTAGCGTTATTTAAATAACCGGGTATTTCGTCTTCAAAATCTTTCAATAAATTATGGGCATTACGTTCTTGCCATACTGTAGCTTCATGAAACAAAATACTCCAGCCGTTAGCCCAGGCAATGCGTTGTGCTACATAACTGCGCCAAATATCCGTCATACGGAAGCTACAGTAAGCCGGTAAATACAAAAGTGGAAAGGCTTCTTTATACCAATACGTATTTTGGCTGTTAAATGGTGACCATGCATTATTGCCCAAAGCAAGTCTCAAACCTTTTTTAAAATTTAAGGGCAGAGGATAAGTTAGACGATAAACGGCATCTACATCAGGATTTTCATCAGCTAAACCTTGTTGTATTGGACAAAGTACATCTTGTACTGGAAACTCTAATAGGGAAGGAGTTGGTTTTTGCAGTTCTTCCAAAGGCAAACCCCTTGGCCATATAAATCTGTCACTGAAATACTTATACACATTTATCCAATCAATTTCTTTAACAGCATGAGCTTTTACAGATTTAGATTTTTCATGCCAAAATTCAGCACGAGGTAAATTATCATCATCAGTTTCTACTAATTCCGTAGTTCCATTTTGTAAAGCAATAATATAGCCAATGTTTTTTCTTGCATAATGTCTTGTAGGACAAAGTTTTGCAAATTTTGAGTCAAGTTCAAGTTGACGGTCTACTGACCAAAAATCACATCCTTCAATAGTAAAATTTGAAGGTGATTTAGTATCTCCAATACAAATAAACCGGATATTTCTATCAGTACATTCTTTGGCATAAGTGTGTAATACTTCTAAAGTGTCAGGAGCAATTGATGTTATAACTAATGATTTAACTGACATGATTTATTTTATTGATTTAAAGTAGTTTATAATCTTGATATAATTAATTTCAAAGTATTATGTTAAATAGTTGGAGCATTTCCTTTTAATCTTTCAATAAAATAATACATTAAAGTTTGCCGTGCATTTTTTATTGCAGAAGGAGATACACGTGGTGATGGAGCTTGATAATGTATTGGCACTTCAGCCGTACGGTGTTTGCGCAACAAATATTTTACTTCAGTTTGATAAAAATGCGCCCTGGATTTCAGTGGATATTGCAACAGTTTTCCAATAATTTCGCGATGGAAACCCTGAAAACCGGAAGTCATATCAAAAAGTTTAGTGCCAAGTAAGATATTCGCTAATACTGTACCTGACTTTGATAACATTCTGCGATTGAAAGGAGAGTCGCCCATGGAGCCATCTTTTATAAATCGAGATCCGAAAGCAACTTCATTTCCTTCATTTAAAACCCTCAAATACATAGGAATAGCTCTGGGGTCGTGGCTCATTCCTGCATCCATTTCAATAATGATATCATGTCCTCGGTCATAAGCTATACGAAAACCAGCTAAATAGGCATCAACTACATTTTTATTGTCTGGTGCCCAAACCACTTCAAATCTACTGTCTTTTTTTTCCAAATCACGAGCAAATTCCAGCGTCTTGTCTTTAGAAGCATTATCTATTACAAAATAAATTTTACCGGTGCCTATCACATCCATAACTCGTGTCAGCATATCGACAAAAGGATAAAAGTCTGTTTCTTCGTTGGCCATTGGAATGCAAGCAGCCCAGTCAGTGTAGAGATACATAGCAGGATATAAGTTACAAAAATAAAAAAATATTAAAGAAGAACTAAATTAATGAAATAATTTTTTCAGAAAACTCTATTTAACATAATGTAAATTATAGGACAAAAATATGGACAAAAATTTAACTACTTAGTTGATTATGAATTGATAATACTTGAAATTCAATTTGACTATAATCTTGATTATTGTTAACTATAAAATCTGCAAAAGCCAGTTGTTTTTCTTGACTAAGCTGGTTATTCAATCGCTCCAGTACACTTTTTCTGTCAGCTTGATCTCTGTTCATCACACGATTAATTCTGATTTCATCATCTGCTATAACTAATATAACTTTATCAACCAGATTAGTCTTGCCATTAGCCAACAGTAATGCAGATTCATAAAGCACATAATTTTCATTTTGATGTTGCTTAAACCAATCTTCAGCATCAGCATAAACAGCAGGATGAACAATGGCATTCAGTCTGTTTAACATAATCTTGTCATTAAATACAATTTTAGAAATGTACTTGGTATTTAACTTGTTATTTGAATAAGCCTCGTGTCCAAGAAGTTGAAGTATTTGTTGCTTAACTAACTGATTTTCTGTCATTAATTGCTTGGCTCTTAAATCTGAATAATAAACAGAAATGCCTAATAGTTCAAAGATTTTACAAACTGTTGTTTTACCTGAACCAATTCCGCCAGTGATTCCAACTTTTAACATAAATACTTAAAAATTAAGCATTTGTGCCTGTATTTTGCTGTAAAGCTTTAGATGCATCGGCATTAACTGCAGACTTTTCTATTTTTAATCTTGTAGGACCATCTACTTGAATGGTATAGGTATTGTCTTCGTTAATCGCAACTATTTTGCCATGTACGCCACCAATTGTGATAATCCTGTCCCCTATTTTCATACTATTCGAAAACTCTTGGGCTTCTTTTTGTTTTTTTTGTTGTGGACGAATTAAAAAGAAATAAAATACAACGAACATTAAGCCAAGCATCAAAATGAAAGACATCGGGCTATTTCCGCCTGCAGCAGGTGCCGCTTGTAAGAAAAATTCTAAAATCATAAGTAATGTTTAAAATGCAAATCTACTGTCTAAAAGACATTATTCAAAATATTGTGGTGAAAATATAGAGTTCTTTAGTGAATGACCATGAAATTATCATGCATCCAACTCACCGGCTATTACATTCATACTGCTCATTGTTAAGATGGCATCACTCAGCATAGCTCCCTTTATCATTTCTGGATAAGCCTGGTAATAAATAAAACAAGGCCGACGGAAATGTAAACGGAATGGTGTTCTTCCACCATCAGAAATCAAGTAATAACCCAACTCCCCATTTCCTCCTTCTACAGCATGGTACACCTCTCCTTTCGGAATATCAGTTTCACCCATTACAATTTTGAAATGGTAAATCAGAGCTTCCATATTATTGTAAACTGCCTCTTTAGGCGGCAAAAAGAAATCAGGTACATCCGCATGTGGTTTGCCGTCCGGAAGATTTTTAATGGCTTGCTCAACAATGGAATAGCTTTGCCACATTTCTTCCATGCGCACCATATAACGGTCATAAGTATCGCCATTAGTACCAATTGGAATCTCAAAAGTGAAATCTTCATAAGAAGAATATGGATTTGCCACCCGGACATCATAATCAACTCCGGCAGCACGCAGATTTGGTCCGGTAAAACCGTAAGCCAATGCTTTTTCAGCTGTAATGGGACCTGCATTAATGGTTCTGTCCATAAAAATGCGGTTTCTGTCCACAAGTTTCTGGAATTCTTTCAATCCTTTAGGGAATTCAGCCATAAAATGATTGATTTTATCCCATGTTTTTTGAGAAAAATCAGCATTCAAACCACCTATTCTGCCAATATTGGTAGTCAGCCTGCTTCCGCAGATTTCTTCAAATATTTCATAAATCCATTCACGGTATTGGAATAAATGCAAAAATCCGGTCATTGCTCCGGTGTCCACGGCAATTACCGTATCACAAACAATATGGTCGGCTATGCGCGATAGCTCCATAATGATAACACGAAGATATTCAGCACGTTTTGGAATATCAATACCGTATAATTTTTCAACAGTCAGCCACCAGCCCATATTATTTATCGGTGAAGAACAATAATTTAAGCGGTCAGTTAGCGTAGTTATCTGATTATAAGGACGATGTTCGGCTAATTTTTCAAAAGCACGATGAATATAGCCTACAGTAGGTTCTGCGTGTACAATAATTTCACCATCCATCGTCAGCACATTTTGAAAAATACCATGTGTAGCCGGATGCGTAGGTCCCAAGTTAAGGGTAGTATATTGCTTTTCGTCGTGGTTATATATGGGTGTACTCACAGAAATTATAAATTTTGAATTATAAAATTAAATTACTAACTCATTAACTATTAAACTACTTAACTAACACAAACTATCGTCCAAACATTTTATCGTCCTTATCTGTTCTTCCTAAATCTTCTAAGGGGTATTCTTTTCGCATGGGGTGATAATTCATTTCATCCATATTGAGAATGCGTTTCAAATTGGGATGTCCATCGAAAAATATACCGAAAAAATCGAATTCCTGTCTTTCCAACCAGTTCGCCGCTGGCCATAAATCTGTTACCGTAGGAACTGTTAATTCATCTTTAGGCAAAAATGTTTTAATCCGAATGCGCCAGCCTTTTGGCATATTGTGCAACTGGTACATCATGGCAAATTCCTTGTCTGCCGTATTTAAGTTATAATGAATGCAACATAAGGTGGTCAGAAAATGAAAATCCGTATCTTTATTTTCTTTAAGAAATTTCAGCACATTTTTAATCTGATTATTTGCAATGATAAAAACAGGAAAATCATACTGTTCTTCAATCTGTAATAATGTTCCCGGAAATTGCTCGTTTAAAGTAGATTCGATAAAAGTGGTAAGTTCTTGCATAATAATATTTTAGGGCTATTCCAATCCGTACCTTTGTAGCATGGCCTTATATTCCGGTGATTCTCTGCGGTTTCTGGCTTCGCTTTCGGCTAATTTCTGAATTTGTAAAATTCCATCCATTACTTGTTCAGGCCGTGGCGGGCAACCCGGTATATAAACATCTACCGGAATAATATTATCGATACCTTGTAACACGCTGTAGGTATCAAATACACCGCCGGAACAAGCACAAGCTCCCATGCACAATACCCATTTGGGTTCTGCCATCTGCTGATAGACCTGTCGCAATACCGGAGCTAATTTTTTTGAAATAGTACCCATCACCATCAACATATCTGCTTGTCGCGGAGAAAATGAGAGTCGCTCAGAGCCGAAACGACCTAAATCATAGTGGGCGGCCATAGTAGCCATAAACTCAATACCACAACACGATGTAGCAAAAGGCAAAGGCCAAAGTGAATTTTTTCTGGCCAAACCTACTACTTTATCCAATTGTGTTGCAAAAAAGCCTTGCCCTTCCAACCCAATCGGCTTGTATTCTTCTTTTATGTCAATTACTGAACTCATAATTTAGTTTACAGTTATTATTCAATAAAGTAAATTTGCAGATTGAATGTTGCAAATTGCTATTTTCTGTTTACTCCCATTTTAATGCACCTTTTTTCAGGATATAATAAAATCCTACTAAAAAGATGAAAATGAAGGTAAACATCTCGGTGATGCCTAATATTCCCAGTTTTCTGAAATTTACTGCCCATGGATACATGAATATAACTTCTACATCCAGCAAAACAAATAGTACAGCCACCAAAAAATATTTTACAGAAAATGGAGTACGTGCATTGCCATGCTGTTCAATACCGCACTCAAAACTTTCTAATTTGGTTTTGGTATTACGTTTGGGACCCATCCAGTGGGTAAGTACCATCACTAATACTACAAAACCCATCGCTACGATGAACATTAATAAAATTGGCAATATTTCCTGAATTCTGCCCGGAACTTGAAGAATAAATGCATCCATTGCTCTGCAAAGATAAAACATTTATTTTTTGTAAAAACTGATTTTTGTTTTGAATTTTCTTGCTTATCTTGTCAAAGAGATGGACATATACGAAATTGCTAAAGATTTTATACTCAATACTGCTGAATCTGTATTTTTGACCGGAAAGGCAGGAACCGGAAAAACAACACTTTTAAAGTACATTCAGCAACATACGCAAAAGAACTGTGTGATTGCCGCACCCACAGGCGTAGCAGCCATTAATGCCGGAGGAGTAACACTTCATTCTTTGTTTCAGCTGCCATTAAACATGTATGTTCCGGTAAAAAACAGAAATTATGCAGTCAATAATCCGGCTACCTTATTTGAACATGTGCGCTTAAACCGACAAAAAATTCAATTGTTGCGTGAAATGGAATTGTTAGTTATTGATGAAGTCAGTATGTGCCGCTGCGATATTTTGGACGAAATTGATTTACTGTTGAGAAGTTTCCGAAGACGGATGAATGAACCATTCGGGGGAGTGCAAGTA
>CAYVGM010000038.1:4353-7177 GCA_964451125.1 uncultured Chitinophagales bacterium | reverse complement strand
CGCATTTTAAATGAATTCTATGAGAGTCCGTTTTTTTTCAGTGCCTGGGTAATGAAAGAATTTCAGGTGTTGCATATTGAACTGGAAACGGTATTTCGCCAAACTGATGAAGAATTTATTGATTTGCTGAATGCGGTCAGAAATAATGCAGTAAATAAATCTGATTTAGATGAATTAAATAAGCGGTACAATCCCCATGCAGCACAAAATGCAGAAAATACGATTTTGCTTACCACGCATAACCGCAAAGCAGATAAAATTAATCAGGAAGAATTAAGTAAACTCGCTTCTGAAATTCATACGTTCGAAGCAAATATTCATGGTGATTTTTTGGAAAGCTCCTACCCTGCCGACAAAGAACTGATGTTGAAAGTCGGCGCCCAGGTGATGTTTACAAAAAATGATTTAACACAGGAAAAACGCTATTATAACGGAAAAATCGGAACTATTACCAGGTTGAATGATGAAGAAATTGTAGTAAAATGTGTGGAAGATAATTTCGAAATTAATGTAGATTCACATACTTGGGAAAATTTGCGCTACGCTTACAATGATACTACTGATAAGATTGATGAAGATGTAATAGGTACATTTGAACAATATCCGCTAAAACTCGCTTGGGCAGTTACTATTCATAAAAGTCAGGGACTAACATTTGATAAAGTGATAATAGATGCCGGGCATGCCTTCGCTGCAGGACAAGTTTATGTGGCTCTAAGCCGATGCAGAAGTCTGGAAGGCATTAGTTTACTTACTCCCGTACAGGCAGATGCTATTTTTACAGACGATCGTATTTTGCAATACAGTGCAGATAAAAGCAATCCGGATGCATTAGCATCTATATTGCCACTTGCCAAACTGGAATATTCTAAAAAGAAACTGCTTACTTCATTTTCATGGAGGAAAATTACAGATCATATTTTACAATTTCAGGGAATAATACACGAAAAACAAATTCCGGAAAAAGCAGAAGCTATGGAGTTAGCCATACAAATGGAAAAATCAGTACGAAATTTGGAAGAAGTTTCAGCAAAATTTTTAATACAACTGAAAGATATACTTAACCAAGTGGAAGATGAAAAATACAGAATCTTACTGAATGAGCGTGTCATTAAATCCATACAATATTTTTGTGGTAAAATCAATGATGAACTTATAAAACCTTTGGAAGCACATATAGAAAAAATGCGCATCAAAAACAAAACAAAAGGCTATGTTCGTCAAGCAAAAAATTTAGATACTGTATTCGTCAATAAATTGCAGGAAATAGAAAGATTAAAATTTGGAGATAGTCCATTTTATACAGGCACATCATTTTATCAGGAGATACAACATGAAACTGTCCCTCAAAAAAATACAACAGAAAAAGGATCAACCTTTCGGGATACATTGAAATTGTATCAGGAAGGAAAAAGTATAGAAGAAATAGCCGCTTTACGAGCTTTCGCTGTCAGTACTATTGAAAGTCACTTGTTGAAGTGGATACAGCTGGGAGATCTGGAAGCAAAAGAATTTATTAGCGAATCCGATATGAAAATTATTCAAGCTTATATAAAAAATAATACTTTAAACTCACTGACTGAACTTAAAAATCACTTTGAAGACAAATATTCCTATTTCCAATTAAGAATTTGTATGACAATCAGTAATTAAAAGTTGTCTGTTTTATTTTATCCCAATGGCATATCTACAATCACCGTAGTGCCATTGTTGGGTGATGAATCTATGTTGAGTTTTCCGTGCAAGAATGCTGTTCGCAACTCCATATTCTTCATCCCGATTCCGCTTTTTTCTGATAAGGAATTCTTATCAAAGCCTTTTCCGTTATCTTCTACCATAAGCGTCAATTCTTTTTCATCTGCCGTAAGCAAAATAGAAATTTTTGAAGCATCTGCATACTTTACTGCATTATTTACACATTCCTGAATAATCCGGTACAGCATAAGTTTGGACGTATCATCGAGCATGTTTTCTTCGTATCCTGCATTTTCAAAAACCAACTCAGTTTGGATCGATTTAATTTTATGTACAAAAGATTCCACTGCTTTTTCCAAACCCATTTTTTGCAAAATATCCGGTACCATATTATGCGAAATATGCCGGATTTCCTGAATGGAATCATCCAACACAGCAATCGATTTATTGATTTGCTGAGTAGCATTCTCTTGTGTTACAGATGCCAAATTCATGCGTGTAGCACTAAGCAACTGCCCTACCCCATCATGCAACTCTCTGGCTAATCGCTGCCGTTCGTTTTCTTCTGTTTCCAATATGGCCTGTGCCCGTTTTTCCTGTGCTTCTAAGCGCTGTTGTTGTAGTTTTTTCTCTTGTTTTATTTGATAATTTCTGTACAACACATAATACAAGATGATACTGAATAACATTATGGCAGTGAGCAATGCAAGTAAAGTATTGCGTTTACCGATAATTAACTTTTGCTGAGCAATTTCGTTTTCCTTTTTTTCTGTTTCATACTGCACATGTAATTTTGCATATTGTTTATTGCTCTCTTCCGTAAAAATGCTGTCTTTGAGAACTTCACGTTTATCTGCATAGTGCAAGGCAGAATCATATCGTCCTGTTAGTTTGAATAATATTGATTTTGCATCATAAACTTCTTTTAGCCTAGATTTTGCATCCATTTCAATGGCAAATTTTTCTGCTGCATTCAGATATTCAAGGGCATTTGCAAATTTCTTTTCGTCAATATAAATATGTGAAATGTTGATATAGCTGGTACACAAACCGAATTTATCATCTATTTTCTGTCTGATTTTTACGGCTTCTAAATTCAATTCTAATGCTGTTTCATAATTTTTCGTTT
>CAYVGM010000038.1:0-4253 GCA_964451125.1 uncultured Chitinophagales bacterium | reverse complement strand
GGTAATTTTATCACGCTTACTTCCCGATCGGTCGGAAATATAATTCATCGTGGCGGCACGATTCTTAAAACATCCCGTAGCGAAAGATTTCTTACAGAAGCCGGAAGAAAAACAGCATTTGATCAGCTCCGCTTGCATCAGATAGATGGCGTAATAGCCATTGGAGGAGATGGTACTTTTAAAGGTGCAACGGTTTTTACCCAAGAATATGATATTCCATTTATCGGCTTGCCCGGAACTATTGATAATGATTTAGCCGGCACTGAATACACCATAGGCTACGATACTGCTATCAATACTGCTATGCAGTCTATGGATAAAATCAGAGATACAGCTACATCCCATGGTCGTTTATTTTTTATTGAAGTAATGGGAAGAGATTCTGGAGCTATTGCCTTAGACAGTGGCATTGCCTCGGGTGCAGAAGATATTTTTATCCCTGAAATAAAAACAGATTTGGAAGAGTTTTCTGCAAAATTGCAATTGAGTAAACACAAGGAATCTTACATGATTGTAGTTTCGGAAGGAGATGAACTCGGACATGTAAAGGATATTGCTGAAAAATTTCAGAAAATGCATCCCGAATATGAAATCAAATTTGTTGTTTTAGGGCATTTACTACGTGGAGGTAGTCCCACAGCAATTGACCGGATTATTCCGTCTAAAATGGGAATTGCGGCTGTCGAAGCTTTATTGAATAATGAACGTAATGTGATGATAGGCTGGAAAGAAAACAACTTGCATAAAACTGCATTGACACATGCCGTAAAAAGACAAATGGAAATAAATAAACCTTTATTGGCTGTTTTAAATGCTTTATCTTATTAATAATTAAAAATAAAATTTATGAGCATCCATATCGGAGCAAAGAAAGGAGATATAGCAGAAATCGTATTGATGCCCGGCGATCCTTTGCGTGCCAAGCATATCGCAGAAAATTACCTGACAGATATTACTTGTTATAATGAAGTAAGAAATATGCTGGGCTTTACAGGTTATTATAACGGTAAAAGAGTTTCAGTACAAGGCTCCGGAATGGGTATTCCTTCTATTGGTATTTATGCTACAGAACTTATCAGAGAATATGATGTAAAACGCCTAATTCGTGTTGGCACTGCCGGTGCATTACAACCAAATATCCATGTAAGAGATATTGTAGTGGCCATGTCTGCATCTACTACATCCAATATCAATAACCGTTTTTTTAACGGCACAGACTACTCTCCTACAGCCAATTTTGATTTGTTTATGCAATGCGTAGAAGTGGCTAAGCAAAAAAATATTCCCATTAAAGCCGGCAACGTATTAAGTTCTGATATATTTTACGAACCCGACCCTGATTGGTATAAAATCTGGTCTGAGCATGGTGTTTTATGTGTAGAAATGGAAACGTCCATTTTATATACTCTGGCTGCAAAATATAATGTACAGGCTCTGGGCATTTTTACCATAAGCGACAGCCTGTTAAGCAAAGAATTTATTTCTGCTGAAGAACGTCAAAATTCGGTACACCAAATGACCGAGCTTGCATTAGGACTGGTTTAAATAGCTTAGTTTTCAAAATAAAAAAGGCTGTCCCAATCAGGACAGCCTCCCTTATATTATTCACCAGAATGATTACCACATTACATTTCTGTTTTCTTCCGTTTTGTACATGCTGTGTCCCGGCAATACATTAAAGGCTTTGTAAAATGCAGGGAAGCTTTGCAAAACGCCATTTACACGATATTTAGCCGGAGAATGTTCGTTAGAAAGTATTTGCATACGCAAGGCTTCAGGACGAGTATTATCTCTCCAGATGATGGCGTAATTGATAAAGAAACGCTGGTCGCGGGTTAATCCGTTAATTTTTTTAGTGTCGTCAGGACTTGCTTTTTTAAGTGCATTATACGAAATAATCATACCACCCAAGTCAGCAATATTTTCACCTAAAGTAAGGTTTCCGTTGATATGTAGTGTATCTATCGGATTGAATGCATTATAGGTTTCTACAAATTTTTCTGTCATAGCCTGATAGTTAGCTTTATCTTCTGCTGTCCACCAGTCGTTAAGAGCTCCATCGCCATCAAACTGGCTGCCTTGGTCATCAAATCCATGCGTGATTTCATGACCTATTACCATACCGATACCGCCGTAATTTACTGCATCATCAGCATTTGCATAAAAGAAAGGTGGCTGTAGTATTGCAGCAGGGAAAACTATTTCATTCATGGTTGGGTTATAATAGGCATTCACTGTTTGCGGACCCATTCCCCATTCTGTACGATCTATTTTATCTAGTTTTAATCTGTTTATTACACGCAGATTTTCTGTATATGCAGCATTAAGTACATTTTGCACATAAGGTTGATCTTTGATATCCATCGTGCTGTAGTCTATCCATTTATCCGGATATCCGATTTTTACGTCAATTTTATTTAATTTATCCAAAGCTTTCGCCTTTGTAGCTGCACCCATCCAGGATAATTGTCCAATTCTTTCTGCCAACGAAGCTTTAATATTTTTGATTAATTCAGCTGCACGGGATTTTGCTTCCGGTGAAAAATTTGTTTTTACATATTCTTGCCCAATAATATCGCGAATTGAACCTTCTAATGCATTAGAAACTCTTTTCCATCTAGGCTGCATCGCTTTAATTCCACTCATGGTAGTACCGTAAAAATTGAAACGAGCTGCTTCTAAATCGCTGCTTAAATATCTTACAACACTATTCATCAATTGAAAGTCTAAGTAAGATTTCCACTCCTCTTTGCTAATACTTAAGCGTAAATCATTTAAGCCTTTAAGAAATTCCGGAGATTGTACTACAATATTTTTAGGAGTAACTTTCATCTCATCAAAGAATGATTTCCAAGATAAATATGGATATTGTGTATTCAACTGATCAATCGTCATTAAGTTGTATGTTTTCACCGGATCACGCATTTCTACTCTGTTCATTGAAATGGCAGCAATAGCATTTTCTACTTTCCACACATTTTCCATTTGCTGTGCAGGTGTAAGATTACCCGGAATTTTAGCTATTTCAAATATTTGAGTAATATATTTTTTATAAGCAGCAATCAGATTTTTAGATTTTTCGTCAGTTCTGGTATAATAATCTTTATCCGGCAACCCCAAGCCTCCTTGTGACAAGTATAAAATATATTGTGACGTGTTTTTTGCATCTACATCTATATTATATCCTATTGGTGTACTTAAATTATGCATGCCTAATTTGGAGATAAACGCAGCAAAATCATTATCATTTTTGATATTATTTATTTGATTTAGCCAGGGTTGTATTGCGGTTATTCCTGCTTTATTGATAGCCAGTGTATCCATGCCGCTTTTATAAAAGTCGCTTAATTTGCGTTGGTTAGTACCGGCAGCAGCATTGCTTAAAAGTGCATTGTCTAAAATTTGTTTAACAGCCGTTTTACTCTTCTCATCCAAGATGGCAAACATGTCCATAGAAGCCTTATCGGCAGGAATCGGATTTTGTTTAGTCCAGTTAGAATTTACATATTCAAAAAAGTCTTCGGAAGGCTGAATTGCATAGTTAAAAAGTTTTTGGTCAATAACATCCGCAGTTTTTTTGGAAGATTTGGATTTCTTTTTACAAGCATATACATCCTGCCCCTGAAAAATTAGGAAAGCTGTTAAAGCTAAGATTAAGTGTTTCATTCTGAAAAATTTTTGCAAAATTAGTGTAATATCTTGTAAAAACATTACAACCTTGTTTTATAAAATGTTACTTTCTGGTCAATTTCATCCAGATGCGTTCATGCAGATAGTATAATAAGACTTTGGTAATCACTTCTGTAAATCCAATTTTTAAAGCTTTGGTATAATCTCCTGTCCAAAAAAATGCGATAATTATCGTATCAATTGTGCCTACTATTCTCCAGCTGATACCTTTAACTATGCTTCGGGTATGCGTTTCTTTTAGTACAGCTTTTTTATTTTCATCATAAATATTGCTGTCTATAAGTGTTTCATCTGTTTCATTGAGGGTCGTTCCCCATTTTATCAAAAACCAGATTCGCTCATGCAAATAAAAGAGTCCAATCTTTGTAAATACTTCAGTAATGCCAATTTTTAATGCATTACCAATACTGCCTGTGAAAATGTAGGACAGCATCATGGTATCCAAAGTGCCGACTATGCGCCAGGTTACTCCTTTTATAAAACTAATATGGTGCTTATCTTTAGACACTTAATCTAAGGAATTCCTCGCAGCTCTGCTGCGGGGTTCAAGGAAAAGCACTTAT
>CAYVGM010000037.1:0-16194 GCA_964451125.1 uncultured Chitinophagales bacterium | reverse complement strand
TTCCATTATTTAGTCGGTAAAATACAACGAATGGTTGTTTCGTAATATTAAATTAAACAGAAAAGTTAAGCAGAGTATCTATTTTTGTAAAAAAATACCAAATATGAAAGTAGCAGTAGTTGGAGCAACCGGATTAGTAGGCACTGAAATGCTGAATGTATTGCTTGAACGCAAATTCCCGGTTTCAGAATTGATTCCGGTCGCCTCTGAGCGTTCCGCTGGAAAGAAAATCAACTATAATGGCAATGAATACACGGTTGTTACGCCACAAAAAGCAATCGAAATGAAACCGGCTGTGGCACTTTTTTCAGCCGGAGGAAATACATCCTTGGAATGGGCACCGAAATTTGCCGAAGCGGGTATTACCGTTATTGATAATTCGTCAGCATGGCGTATGGACCCTACCAAACCGCTTATCGTTCCTGAAATTAATGCAGATATCTTAACTAAAGACGATAAAATTATTGCCAACCCAAACTGTTCAACTATCCAGATGGTTGTTGCTATCAATCCTTTACATAAGAAATACGGAATTAAGCGTGTTGTGGTGTCTACTTACCAGTCAGTAACCGGTACAGGAAAAAAAGCTGTTGACCAACTGATGAACGAGCGTGCAGGTATAGAAGGTGAAATGGCATATAAATACAAAATTGACTTGAATGTAATTCCTCAAATCGATGTATTTTTAGATAATGGTTACACCAAAGAAGAAATGAAAATGGTGAAAGAAACCTGCAAAATTATGCGCGATGACAATATTAAGGTAACGGCAACTACAGTTCGAATTCCGGTGATGGGCGGGCATAGCGAGAGTGTGAATATAGAGTTTGAAAATGATTTCGATTTATCTGAAGTATTCCAGCTGCTGGGCAATGCCCCGGGCGTATTAGTTGTAGACGAGCCTTCGTCTCAATTATACCCGATGCCAAAAGATGCGCATGGCAAAGATGAAGTATTTGTAGGCAGACTTCGCAGAGATGAAACACAGCCGAATACCTTGAACATGTGGATAGTGGCAGATAATTTACGCAAAGGTGCAGCTACCAATGCTATACAGATAGCAGAATATTTAGACGCACAAGGCTTTTTAAACTAAGTTATAATCATTTTTTATTCCCGGAATCCTGGATAAAAACAATGTGCTAAGAAAGTTGATGGTATGCATTTCTCTGATTAAGAAAATGGGAATAAATGGAGTGGTGCATGCTGAAAAATCAAGTATTTTCTGTTAAAATGCTTAGGCTGAACTTAGAGTAGTTGTTTTGCTTTTTTTTGAATATCTTTAGAGATATGCTAACAATTGCTGTTTATGAATAAAAAACATTTATTGCATTGGTCCGTCATATTGCCCATTTTGGCAGTACCTCTGTTTTTTTTGCTCTTGTTTATAAATCATGGTTGGACATACATGCTGTTGGCCGTTATGCTGGTTGTCTCTGTGTTGGCATCCGTACACCATGCAGAAGTAATTGCCCATAAAGTAGGTGAACCTCTGGGTACGCTTACTTTGGCACTATCCGTCACCATTATAGAAGTTTCATTGGTTATTTCTTTAATGATAGCCGGTGGGAAAAATACGCAGACACTTGCCAGAGATACTGTTTTTTCTGCAGTAATGATAATTTTGACGGGTATTGTCGGGCTGTGTTTATTGTTAGGTGGAGCAAAATATAGAGAACAGTCTTTCAGGCGTTCGGGCGTAAATGTTGCTTTAATTACCCTAACTGCTATATTGGTGCTTACACTCGTCTTGCCAAATTATACAACATCGGTTCCCGGACCTCAATATTCAGCAGTGCAGCTCATTTTTGTAGGTATAATTTCACTGATTTTATACGGTGCTTTCGTTTGGGTGCAAACCAAATTACATCGGGATTATTTTACTGCCGAAACAGCATCTGCAAATGAAGAGCATGAGCAAATCCCGACAAATGCAGCATTTTTGAGCGGAGGATTGCTCTTATTATGCCTTGTGATGGTTGTTATAATTGCTAAAAAATTATCGTTGCCAATAGAATTGCTTTTACAACAAATAAATGCTCCACAGACATTGTTGGGTATAATAATCGCCATGGTTATTTTACTTCCCGAAGGATTAGCTGCGATTAAGGCAGCAAGGAAAGACAGTTTGCAAACTAGTCTGAATCTGGCTTTGGGCTCAGCTCTTGCCAGCATCGGACTCACAATTCCCGCTGTAGCCTTCATTTGTGTATTCATGGGGCTGCCTGTTGTTTTAGGTATTGACAGCAAATCCATGTTGTTGATGCTGTTATCGCTTTTTACAGTTGCCTTATCATTTATTACCGGGAAAACCACAGTGATGCATGGCATAGTGCTGCTGGTTATCTTTTCAGTCTATATCTTTACAGTAATTGTTCCCTAAGGAAGTTGAGAACTAAATGAAGCAATCGGCAAGACTATACTATTGAACTTTCTGCTGTACAAATTTGTTATTGCTTAGTATATTTGTATATGTTTCGCTTATTAGAATTCATCGTTTTATTTTTATTAGCATATAAACTAATAAATGAGCTGTTTGGCAGATCACGAAAAGTTGTGCAGCAGGATAATTCTTCTGCCCGAAAAACCGTCGGGGAAGAAATACATCACACTTCAGGTCAGTCTGCAACCAAACATCCTCGTTACGATAATGCTGAATCTATTGATTTCGAGGAGGTAAAATAATTTCAGGTAATTTATTTGATGTCTTTGTTTTTTATAATTTTGCAGCAATAAATTTTACATAGCAAAACCAATAGTTATGAGTCTCGATCAAAACATGAACCAAGAGTTAAAAGAAGCCATGCTCTCTAAAAATGAGCCTAAAGTACGTACTTTAAAAGCAATCAAATCAGCATTTATTATTGCTAAGACAGAAAAAGGAGCGAATGGAGAGATTTCTGCCGAACAGGAAATAAAAATTTTACAAAAGTTATTTAACCAACGAAAAGAATCATTGGATATTTTCACCCGTGAAAACCGCCCGGAGTTAGCAGCAAAAGAAAAAGAAGAAATGGATGTAATTGCTTCTTATTTGCCAAAACAAATGAGCGATGAAGAACTGAAAGCAATTATCCAGCAGACAATAACAGAAACCGGCGCATCGTCTATTAAGGATATGGGAAAAGTGATAGGCAGCGTAAGCAAAAAAGTAGCCGGACAAGCAGAGGGGGCGCGAATTTCTGCCATGGTAAAAGAATTACTGGGTGCATAGTAAAGGACGATTTCAGTATCTGATTTTTGATTTGGATGGGACAATTTCCAATCCACGGGAAGGTATCTTCAACGCTTATCGTTATGCATTTGGTAAAATGGACTTACCTATTCCGGATGATGACAAGCTGAAACAATATGTGGGGCCACCTTTGAGAACGGTCTTTGGTGCTTATCTCAATAATAACGAAGCTGCTATACAAGCTGCTATAGCGGCTTACAGACACTATTATATAGACCAACAAGGTATGTACGAAAATTCTATGTTTGATGGAATGTTTGAGTTGCTGTCCGGTTTAAATGAGTATGGAATTTCCTTGTCTGTAGCCACATTCAAGGGAGCGTCAGTTGATAAGATACTTGATCATTTTGCTATTTCCAGTTTCTTCCCGAATGTTGAATTTTATAATGAAGAAAAGGGTATAGTAACGAAAGCCCAAATGATAGCAAATATCTTGGAGCGTTTGCAAATTACAGATAAAGACCAAGTATTGATGATTGGCGATCGTGAGCATGATATATTTGCTGCTCATGAAACAGGAGTTAAATCTTGTGCTGTTACTTATGGATTTGGGTCTGTAGAGGAACTGAATAAGTGTAGGCCTGATTTTACGGTGAATGATGTTTCTGCACTAAAGCAACTTGTTTTGTCGTATGCATAATTTTTAATTGTTTTAAAATTATTCATACCGAATACTCAATATAAACTAACGAATACTAAGTATTTTTTCATTTTATTTGTAATTGTCCTACATTTGGTATTAATTTTGAAACCATACAGAAAATTTATTTTATGAAAAAAATCGTATTATCATTAGCAACATTATTTATCTTAAGCAAAAGTTTTGCAGGAGATATTTCAGAAAAAAGTAATTTATTCGGACTGCTCGGTGGTTTTAGTGTAAATACTATGAATTACAAAGAGAACTCTGACGATAAAAAAGGAGCAAAAGTGGGAGGGCTATTTGGCTTCTCATTCGAACATCGTTTTAAAAATGTAGCAGCAATTGAAATTCAAGCATTATATGTAAATAAAGGAGCACAGTCTAAGACGGATAATGCCATTTACAAAGCAACTAACAGATTGAACTTTCATTCTGTAGAGCTTCCTGTTTTGGCTAAATTTTATTTAGGTAAAAAGAAGATATTTAATATTAACGTGGGTGGATACGCCTCCTACTCTTTTGTAACACAACTTAGAATAAAAGGAGAAAACAAAACTACTGGTGCTAAAATAGATGAAAAGTTAGAAAATATTTCAAAGTCTGAAAATAATCCAAAGGACATTAATGGACATAGAGCTTACAATATTTATGATGCCGGAATAATCGGAGGATTTGAGTTTATTTCTCAAAAAGGATTTGGCGCAGGAGCACGATTGTCTCAAGGTTTTATAGACTTTACTAATCCTAAATTTATTTTTGACGATGGCAAAAAAATATGGCATACCGGTGTTCAGTTTTATATGACATACAAATTCTAATTGTATTAAATAATCATAAGTAGCCGCCATTTTTGGCGGCTTTTTTATTTTGCGCTGATTTTATAATTACATTTGTAGTAGTGAATAACGAAAAACATAATCCGGAAACCGAACGCTTAGAATCTCGTAAGCAGGATCATATCCAGCTGGCATTTCAGTCGCAAGTGGATAGCCTTTATATCGATAAAAGATTTTCGTATGAACCGCTTTTTTCTGAGCATCCTAATAAAGAAAGACAATCATTCTCATTTTTAGGTAAACAACTTCAAACTCCAATTTGGGTGTCAAGCATGACAGGAGGCACTGAAAAGGCATACACCATCAACCGAAATCTTGCGAAAGCGTGTGCCAAATATAAAATGGGCATGGGACTCGGTTCTTGCCGTTCTATCCTGGAAAGCAATGACAGAATTCAGGATTTTGCTTTTCGCAATATCATAGGAAGTGATTTGCCCTTTTATGCCAATATCGGTATCGCACAATTAGAATTACTCTTACTGCAAAATAAATTGCCTGTAATAGATGAACTCGTAGCCAAATTAAGTGCAGATGGAATTATCATTCATATCAATCCATTACAAGAATGGTTGCAACCCGAAGGCGATAAAATTATTCAAAAACCACTGGATACATTAGTCGACTTCTTACATAAAACAAAACAGAAAGTAATAGTAAAAGAAGTTGGACAAGGCTTTGGTAAGGAGAGTTTGCGTGCACTGGTACAATTGCCAATTGAAGCTCTTGAACTGGCCGGGCATGGCGGTACTAATTTTTCTATGCTCGAATTATTGAGAAGTGATGAAAACAGAATACATGCCTTTAAACAAATTTCACAGATTGGACATGCTGCCGAAGAAATGGTAACAAACCTTAACGAACTGAAACAAGAATTGGGCGATAAATTTGTATGCAAAAATTATATTATTTCCGGAGGAATTAAAAACTTTTTAGACGGCTATTATTTAATGGAAAAACTACATTCAACTAGTGTATACGGACAAGCCAGTGAACTGTTAAAATATGCCGAGAAATCATTCGAGGAACTGGAACAATATTTAGAATTGCAAATAGCAGGCTTGAAACTGGCAAAAGCATATTTTAGAGTAAAATGAACGCTTTATATTATTGAGATTTAAAAAGTATTAGAAAATATTGTAGAGGTGCTAAATAAAATGAAATAACCGCCCCCTTTAATTCCCCCTCCTTAAAAAGGAGGAGGGCAGGGGGGAGGTCAAAAAATGAATGATTAAAAAACATCCACATGAAACCAATTGAAGGGTATTCCAAGCTCACAAAAAACCAGAAAATCGACTGGCTTATTGAAAACTATTTTTCTGGTGATGAAAAAATAAAAGCTGAAATCAAAAGTTTTTGGCATGAAGATGAGGCGGTTCAGCAGCAATTCGATGAGTTTGCAGAAAACACCTTAACTAACATGTACATGCCTTTTGGTATTGCTCCAAACTTTTTAATCAATGGCAATCTGTACAGTTTGCCGATGGCCATCGAAGAGAGTTCTGTGGTAGCGGCCATGTCCAAGTCTGCTAAGTTCTGGTTGGATAAAGGCGGTTTTCATACCGAAATTTTGGGTGTCGAGAAAGTTGGTCAAGTTCACTTTAAATACAACGGAGATGTCGAGTACCTTAAAGCCCGGTTTAATGACATCAAAAAGAAATTAATAGAAAACTGCAAGTATATCACGTTTAACATGGAAGCTCGTGGCGGAGGTATACTCGATATGCAGTTGGTAGATATGACGATGCATGAGCCCGATTATTTCCAATTGAAGATTTCTTTCGATACTTGCGATTCTATGGGAGCCAATTTCATCAATACCGTATTGGAAGAATGTGCAAACGGATTGAAAGATATGGTTAGCAACGACGTAAAGTATAATGGAAATATTTCTATTATCATGTCTATTGTTTCTAACTATACCCCTAATTGTTTGGCAAGAGCCTGGGTGGAATGCGATATAAAAGATTTGGGCAAAGTGGGTGGTTTAGAGCCGGAAGTATTTGCAGAGAAATTCAGAACGGCAGTAAGAATTGCAGAAGTAGATCCTCATAGGGCTACTACACACAATAAAGGAATTTACAATGGCGTGGATGCCATGATAATTGCCACCGGAAACGATTTTCGTGCTGTAGAAGCCTGCGGACATACCTATGCCGCTCGCAAAGGAAGCTATTCGAGCTTAACGCATTGCTCGCTCGAAAATGGAAAGTTTAAATTTTGGATAGATTTGCCTTTGGCGGTCGGTACCGTTGGCGGATTAACGCAACTCCATCCTTTGGTGAAGATCAGTATGCATATTTTAGGTAATCCTGATGCCGCTCAGTTGATGCAGTTCTGTGCTGTAGCAGGATTGGCACAAAACTTTGCAGCGCTTCGTGCACTTACAACAGTTGGTATTCAGCAAGGACACATGAAAATGCATTTGCTGAACATTCTCAATTATTATAAGGCAACTGAAGACGAAAAGAAATATGCACTGGAATATTTCAAAGATAAGATTGTTTCATTTACTACTACACGTGTTATGCTGGAGCAAATTAGGGGAATAAAAATCGATATGGACGAGTAGCTTGTATTTTGTTATTCAATCCATAAGTTAACCAAGCTGCCTGTTTTCTCAATATGATTTTTTGATTCAAAAATGGAATCATGCATGAGTAGCAACGTATTGCCATCACTGCCCATTTCCCAAAAATCACCTCGCAAAAATACTTGTATTGCATAAGGAATTCCTGCTGATTGAGCTCTGGCTGTAACAGCATATTTTTTCCAGGCATCTTTTTCAGTTATGCTATTTTTATCGGGAACATTAATGTCTGTCGGTGTGGCATATTCATAGCCTTTCCAAGGTGTTTGCCATGCATTGCTTTCACTGACAAAAGATGGAGAAATGATTGCTTTCACCGATTTGTCTTTTAATGATTGATAGCAATCCGGATACCATGAATCGGCACAAATTAAAACACCAATATTGCCTAATGGCAAAGTAAAAACAGGCTGATGGATGGAGGCTTTGCAAGTAAATCCAAGTTCGCTGTTTATCGGAAATGCTTTTTTGATTAAAGGTGAAAGTGCTTTTCCTTTATTGTCATAAACTACGCTGATATTGTAAAGTTTGCCATTTGGACGGATGACTAATTTCCCTTCTTTTATTTCCGGATCAGGCAGGACGATAGAGCCAGCCACTATGCTGACATTAAACTCCTTGGCTAAGGTTGAAAATGTTTGCTGATAGGCAGTTGCCATTTTCTCAGCTTTCATCCTGAATACAGCTTCTTTCTCTTTTTCCTTTCCGGAGGCATGTAAATAAGCTTTCGCAAAAGAAAATAAATTGGAATAAACCATCGTTTTCATAGCATCGTTTACGGATGTATCGTCATACATATTGGCTTTCTCATTTAATGCAACCAGCCAAGTGCCTATATACTCAGGCAATGCTATAATCGTAGAATCATTCAGCAACTGTTTTTGTTGTGCGAAATTCAAATAATAACGCATCATGTTTTCAAATGCCTGCTGCGAGGAAAAATCGTAGGGATGCAGAAAAGGCGAAAGCGCAATAATATTTCCTTTGCCTGAATTAGTCCCGATTTGTTCTATTTCACTAAGTACATAGCGCGGATAGATTTGTTCTATTGACTTAATTCTGTCTGTATTAGAAAAGTATAGATAGGCTCCAGAAATAACAAGAAAGGATGTAATCAGAGCAATTTTTTTTTTCATAGTTTATATTAGAGATATTACTCAAACAATGTAAATCATTTTATTTTTAAAAACTATTTCAATTGCTGATGCATTTGTAAACCGCATTGAAGAAATGAAATATAATTTTGTGGCTTGATGGCAAAATTAAATGCTACCGGCTGATTGAGCATTTGCTCTTTTTTATTTAATAAGATATAATACGGCTGCGAATTCGTACCGAAATGTTTCGCCTGAAAATCACTCCACTTTTGTCCTACTTCTTTAACTTCTCGTTCTTTGCCGGTTGCAGCAGAAACAAACCATTCATTTTCCGGTAATGTGGTTTTATCATCCACATACAAAGAAATAACCACATACTTTTTCATTTCTTCAATCACTCTTTTATCTGTCCAAACTGCATCTTCCACCTTGCGGCAGTTTACACAACCAAAACCCGTAAAATCTAATAAAATAGGCATATCGTGTGCTTTGGCATACGCTAAACCTTGATCATAGTCTTTGAAATGAACGAAATTTTCTTTGTTCGTATTTTTGAAATTGTATGAAGTAGGCGGAATAATACCGCTAAGCAATGGAATAGCTTTGTAGTTGATTAATGCATACGAAAAATAGAGCGTTATTGCTAAAGATACTATTCCTAAGATAGTTACGCCTGTCGACCTTTTTTCTTTGTTTTCTTTTTTCTTAAAAACACCGAATGCGTAAAGTGTCATGGCGGCAAAAATCAAAATCCAGATAATCATGAACGGTTCAAAACGCAAGATGCCCCAGTTCATGGTCATATCTACCGTTGACAAAAACTTGAATGCCAGTGCCAGTTCCAGAAAGCCTAATACCACTTTCATCGTGCCCATCCAGCCTCCGGATTTGGGCAATGATTGCAGCCATTGTGGAAACAAGGCAAACAATGTAAAGGGTAAAGCCAAAGCAAATGAAAATCCGAACATGCCAATTAGCGGCTTTAATGGAATTCTGCCTAAAATCGTAGAACCACCGCCCGTGGCTGCTTCTACTAATAAAGTACCGATAATAGGACCCGTGCAGGAAAAGGAAACTAAAGCCAGTGTAAATGCCATAAAGAAAATGCCCAGATTTCCTCCTTTTGACGAAAGGGCATCTGTTTTGTTTGCCCATGATGAGGGAAGTGTAATTTCAAATGCCCCGAAAAATGAAATGGCGAAGACCACGAAAACTACAAAAAAAAGGAGATTGAACCATATATTCGTGGACATGGCATTGAGGGCATCAGAGCCAAAAACAGTAGTTATAATCAAACCCAATAAAACATAAATGACAATAATGGAAATACCGTAAATGATGGCCTTTTTTAAGCCTTCTTTTTGGTCTTTACCGCGTTTGGTAAAGAAGCTCACTGTAAGGGGTACCATAGGGAAAACACAAGGAGTAAGCAGGGCTAATAATCCACCGATGAAGCCGGCAAAAAATATCCACCAGTAAGATTTGTCTTTGGCCTCTGCTTTTACGCTGCAAGAATTATTGGCATATGTAGTATCAAATTTTCCGGATAATTCTACCGTCTTTTTTATGCTAGTATTAATTTCCACAGGCGGAATGACACTTTTTGCTGCTGTTCCTGTATCTGTAGGTTTTGCTGCTGTAGTAGTTGAGTTTGAGTTGTCTAAGGTGATTTCAAATTTTTCAGGACCAAATAATATACAGGCTTCCTGGCAAACTTGTCCGTCAAAAGAACCTTTTAATACAGTCTTTGCCGTTTTGGTTTTTACCCGCTGTATAAAAGTTACTTTATGCGCAAACGAAGATACATTTACACCAAATAAGTCATCAAATTTCTTTTCTAATTTCCCGACTTCTTTAACCTTGCCAATTAATTCAATATCCTTATTTTTTTCAAAAGTAAATTTCGTGGGCAATGGTCCGCCTTCTTCGGTAAACTGAGAGTAAACATGCCAGCCTTCATCTAAGGTACAATTGATTTTTACATCAAATTCATTTTCTGCTACTTTTACTACTTCACTTTTCCAAAATAAATGTTGTTCTATTTGGGCATTAGAGGTTAGAGGCAGAAGAGTAAGAAAGAGACTCAGGCAAATAGTCCACAGTCCACAGTCCACAGTCCACTGTTTTGTGTTTAACTCCTGAAGTCTTATGATGATTGTCTTTTGTCGACTTTCAGTTTTTGTAAAATCTCTATTCATGCTTCAAATTAAGCAATAAAAATAAACAAGTAAAAGCGCAATGAAAACCGAATAAATCAGGCTTTAACCAAATTTAACAAGGATTCAAAAAGGACTTTCCCATCCGAATTTCCCAGTACATCTTCGGCTGCCCGCTCCGGATGTGGCATCATGCCGAATACGTTTCTTTGGGCATTACAAATGCCGGCAATATTTTCTAAACTTCCATTTGGGTTACTGGCTTCATTGATATTGCCATCTTCATCGCAATAACGGTACAAAATCTGGTCGTTTTCTTTAAGTATTTTCATAGTTGCTGCATCCGCATAATAACGACCTTCACCATGTGCAATCGGAATATTCAAAGGCTCGCTTAAGTCGGCATGACGAGTAATGGCACTGTTTTGAGTTTGTGGTAACAGGTATTGATTTTGGCAAATAAATTTTTGATGATTATTTGCCAGCAAAGCACCGGGCAATAAATGCGATTCGCACAAAATCTGGAACCCATTGCAAATACCCCACACATACCCGCCATTTTGAGCGTGCTCTATAACTTTTTCCATGATGGGCGAAAAACGGGCAATAGCACCACAACGCAAATAATCGCCATATGAAAATCCTCCCGGCAACATAATGCAATCATCCGTAGTTAAATCCTGAAGGCTGGTATCTTTATGCCAGAGGATGCGTGTTTCGCACTGCATCACTTCACTGCATACATGTATGACATCTTTATCACAATTAGAACCGGGAAATACAACTACTCCAAATTTCATTTTAGACTACTGTTTAAGAATAAAAAATACGCAACAAATTTACGGCTAAAATTATCGCGATATATACTGCATTAAAAATTTCTCCTAATTTCTTTTTGCGAATGCGCAACATCAGCAAGGACAGTAATACTGCAGCCGGAATAAATACAATTTGTAGCATATCCGGAGCATGCCGACCGCTGAATACTAAAATTATGGACATGGCAATGATGAGCACAATAAGCATACTCACATTTTTTTTGCGTTTAAATCCGGTGGAGTACATAATACCGCGAAGGCTGATAAAGGAAAACATGATCAACAATGTGGTAGCAATCAAATTAATACTGCCAAGTACATCTCGGTCCAAGCGAAAAAATGAAAAATGCTTTAGCGAATAAGCACTCAGATTGATGTGAATATCAAATAAATAAGTAATGGAAAAATAGAAATAAACCGGCATCATCCATCCGAAAAGAAGCAGCATAAACTCTTTAAAACGAAATGGTTTTAACACATAAAGTATAAAAAATAAAAAAGGGACAAAGAATAAGAAATGAATATCTAAGACAATCAACAGACCACCTAAAATACCCATGTTAAAAGATTCAAATTTGGCACTCTTACGCAAATTGATAATAAGCGCATTGTGTAATAATGCCAGTAATATAAACGCAACGAGAGTGTAGATGCTAAAGAAATTAAATACCGGCAACAGCGATGTAACCAGAATGTAATATAAAGCAGGAACAAACGAAAACCGCTCGTAGTAGTCAGCTTCAGTAAAGAGATAATTAAACCAAAATGCCTGCAATAAAATGCAGATTTGTACACTCAGCCATGAAAGCAGAGGTGTGCTGCTGAAGAAAGTTCCGCTTAATCCCCATAAAGTACTCAGTGGCTGAATGTCAGGAAAGGTATATAATGCAAATGGAATTTTAAGCACGACAAACAGCAGCAGCAAAAATGCAATAGTGGAAATCTGTTTGGAGTGCAAAAAATTCAGCATGCCGCAAAAATACACTTTTTATGCCTTGGCGAACAAATTCACTTGTGTTTTGTACGTTAAGAGTATCAGGTGTGCCACGATTATCGTGGTACGCCTGTCCTGCTATTTTTTCACTATCGTAACACGCTCTCCTTTGGAATGTGAAGTAAATTCCGGTGCATACATACACTCTATCGAAGTGATGCCATTGCTGAAATTACCAGCCAGCGTAGCACGAACATCATACTCAAATACATATATGCCCTTATTCATCCAGTCCATAAAGAAATGTGTAGCCACATCTTTTGTGCTCTCGTAATAGCCCAAGCCGTCTTGCCATTTGTATTGCGACAATACATTAACAGGCTCGAAGCCTGCAGCACGCATGTCTTTCAGATGCACATATTCCATATTGCGGTCGGTGCGCAATTCGATGCGCACGGTTACCAAATCGCCCGGATTCAAAGGTGTTTGTGGTGTAATCTCCTGCAATTGCATACCTGAAGCTGTCTGTACTTTTTTGAATAGTTTTTTAGTCAGCTTCAGGTTAGTTTCGGCTGAAGTGATTTTATCCAAATCTTCGAAATACTGCCAGTACATCGCGCCCCATGCCGGACCTTTATCCGTTTTTTTAATCTCTATTTTTCCCATTTCCGGTTTGATGGCATCGCCGCTCCATTTTACTTTATAATAGCCTGTTCCCGGCTCTATGGTAGCATCCATTTTTTGCGGTTCTACTTTTATTTTGTTTAAACTTACCTCCACCAGATTATCCGACTTCGCCCAGTTCGTTCCTTGTAACAATAAAGCATAACAAGCTTCAGCTGTTGCTTTGGTGGATTTCCATGCCGTTGTTTGTTTTTGTTTTAATAACCACACTTTCATTTCGTCCACACTTTTTTCATCTCTTGCCACTTCGTGGAAGGCTTCTATCAACAAAGCTTGTGTTTCTACCGGAGCCTGATACCAATACCATCCTCCACTTTCGTTGGCTTTCCAGTACATGCCCAATTCTTCACTTTCTATGGAGTTTTGTTTTAATGCGGTAATAATTTTATCGGCAGTCGCTTTTTCATTATTGCGCTGCAAAACCAGCGCCAACATGGCTTTAGAATATAAGTCTCTATCGAGCCAATACTTTTTACCTTGTTCAATAAAATAGTTGTGAGCTTCTGATTTTTCAGGCGAGAAGAACGAAAGCGCGTATAAGGTATGCAACACGAAATAATCGAGGTGGTTATTTTTCAGATAATCTTTATCCCATTTTTTAATATTTTCCAAGTCTTCTTTTAGTCGGGCATTGAGATATGCAACAGCTTTATCGGTCATGTCGTTTACATCCTTGCTTTCTTTTCGGTTGAGTACGCCCAATTTTTCTAAATGCCCAATGCCGGCTACAATATGCTGGGTGATAAAGCGATTGTCTTGCATGCCCGGAAACCAGGTGAATCCACCGTTTTGTGTCTGCATGTCGCGCAGTTTTTTCAAAGCAGCTTGTTGTTCAGTAGCCATTTTATTTAAGTCGAACAATAAGGCAATACGTTTTTTCTGTTCGGTTTCATTTTGTGCATCACGCACCCAGGGCGTTTCTTCCAACAACACACTTTTTAAATCCTGATTTTTTTCAAGATTAGAAAGCAAGGCATCAGAACCTGCACTGCTCCATTTTTCATATATTTTTTTGAAATCCGGATTGGCATTGGCGATATGCGAGGCTAAGGTATTCGCATAATATCTTGAAAATAATTGCTCAGCGCACTCGTAAGGATATTCTATCATATACGGCAAAGCCTGCACGGCGTACCACACCGGCTGAGAAGTCATCTCCATGGTAAGACTATAATTTTTTAATGTAGCAGACTTATTGTTGAGTAATTTATCAAACTTGTAGGATTTCTTGGATTTGCCGCTCACCCACAAAGGCAAAGTTTCTGTTACCAGCATGCGGTTGGGCAATACTATCAGCGGTGCACTTTCGCCATCGCTGAAATTGCCGGCTTGTGCTACCACCTCGTAGGTGATGGCACTCACGCCTTGTGGCACTTCGATATCCCAGGATACAGGAGTGTTTGCTCCGGCAGCAACGGCAAACATTTTTGTTGCATTCAGATTTTTAAATGCGGTATTGATTTCTTTTCCGGTCAATGCATCTTTGATGGTTAATGCAACCATGCCGCTTAAAGCGGATGCAGAAAGATTGGTGATTTTAGCTGAAAAAGAAAACTTATCGCCTTCGCGTAAGAAACGCGGCGCATTGGGCACGACCATCAGTTCTTTTTGGGTAACTACTTCTTTTTCAAAAACGGTGCTGTTTAAATCTTTGGTATGTGCCAAGCCCATAAATTTCCATTTCGTAAGTGCTTCCGGCATTTCAAAATTGATGATGACATTGCCCTCGCTGTCTGTTTGTAATTGCGGGAAGAAGAAGGCAGTTTCTTTCAGATTGGTGCGCGGTGTAACCTGTGGTTTGGGTGGAATATTCTCATTTATATTTTTATCTGTCATAACAATTGACAAGGTATCTTGATTTGACCGGTTATTAGTGCTACCAGAAGTTTCATCTTTTTTTCTATCTAATTCGACACTTCCTGTAGGTGCAGGCGCAGCATCTAGGGCAAAGTTAGCAGATTCCAGCATCATCGGTGCTGATGCTTTAGACATATACATTTTCCCGCCACCTCTTCCATAGTAGCCGTAATAATTGCCTAAATGTAAACCAAATAAATTCAATCCGTCGTAATTGTGGAATGCCCATGGAGAAGAAGGATTCCATTTCTTGGAAGTATATAAATTACTGCTTTTGGCAGAAAAACAATCGGATGTAAATCCATTTAAGGTATTGGTATAATACGATTGCGATAAACTGAAATTCCAGAAATGAGGTAAAAAGGCATCTAAGGAAGCATCGTACATAGAGGCTAGTAATTCGGCGGTGATTTTTTCTTTGTTTGGACCTTTTAATTTTAATTTCCATTGCTCTTTTGACCCCGGCAACATTTTATCTCTGTACGTTAGCCATTCTACCTCCAACTCTTTATTTTCGTATGGTACGGTTACCGTTTCATGTCCGCAATAGCTTCTGTTTTTGTTCACCATCGTGTAGGTAATATCCAAACCGCCGCGGTAAGCTTCTGTAACAGGAAATGAAAAACTTTTGATTTCATTATTAAATGTAACAAATTTTTTATCCAATATCTTTCCTTTAAAAGCCATCTCTATTACTGCATACGCATTTGTCATAGAAGAGCCTATTTGATAACGCAGCGTTTCATTCGGCATTACCATGCTATTTTCCAAATTAAAGTACAGGAATTGTTTTGGATTTAATGTTTTATCGTAAATTGACGATGCATTAAATGATTTCGGGATGTTTATCTCATTTCCGTTCTTGTCTTTGCAATACAATTCCACTCTGTATGCACCTTGCAAAAGGGTGTTTGGTTTTAAAATAATTTCCTTTTGTTTGCCCGTGTTGAACGTATAAGTTGCTAATAAATTTAATTTCTGCCAGTTGTCGGTATTATCTTCTTTGTCGTAAATATCATACGGAAAGTATTTATCATGTTCAGTTTTACTCATGATAAACTGATCCGGATCTTCCCATAATTTGTCGCGTTTGGGAAGAGCCGGTTCTGCTAAATCATAAATTTTTACGATTACATCCGTAGGCTCAGGTTGGCCATTAAGGTTATTCGTGCTGACATAAATTTTGTTTTCTTTTGAGAAATCCAATTCTTTAGGCACTATGATATCTGCATCTATGGCCAGATAACCTACTCGCACTGATGTATTGTTAGTATGTGTTTCACCTGTGATATCTACCACATCCGCACTCACCTCGTAGGTGAAGTAGGGCTTGAGTTCTTTGGATAA
>CAYVGM010000036.1:3858-16218 GCA_964451125.1 uncultured Chitinophagales bacterium | reverse complement strand
AGCAACACCACCCACAGCTACAGCAGCTACTGGTGGTACTTGTACGCAACTTCGTGCCAACTGGAATGCTGTTACAGGTGCTACTAGTTATCGCTTAGATGTAGCTACAGACGCTGGTTTCACAAGTATGGTATCTGGGTTTAATGATTTAAATGTTGGTAACGTTACATCATACGATTTAAACTTGCCTCTTGGTACGTATTATTATAGAGTTCGTGCTGTAAACAGTTGCTTTACTTCTTCCAACTCCAATGTGATTGGTCCATTTACTTTGAGTAATCCAACAAATAATGACCTTTATAAAAATGCAATAGATATTTCATCAACAATTTTATCAGGTAATGTCTATAATGGCTCATTCACTAATGATGGCTATGGTACAGAGGGTAGTGAACCTACGCCTAACTCAATATATTCAACTGCATGGTACAAATTTACCACTCAAGGAACAGGTATTGGAAGATTGGATGCCTATATTACTCAAACAGGTAATTCAGATAATCCGGCATTGGCAATTTATAAAGCTAATGCGGTATGTCCATTTAATTTAACTCAATTGGCAGATGAATGGTGGTGTTCATCAGGTGATGGCAGTGATTATGCTACATGTCTTGAACCTTTTACTACCTATTATCTTCAGTTTGGAACTAACGATTGTACCCTTGACGGTGGAGATAATGGTACATTTAATGTATCAGTAACTCCGGTAGTGGCAGCACCTGATAATATTTGCAATGCCATAAGAATTGGTACTACAGATATTGGAGTAAATCAGTCTGCTACCACAGGTACGTACACCAACTCTTGTTCTACCGTAAATACGGGAGGTTATAGCGACCCTGTAAATGATCAAGGTAATGACGCAACAGATTGGTTCTATTTTACAACACCAGCCACACAAGCATCTAAGTATTATTTGCATTTTAATAATATTGCAGATTTTGGAACTTGGGGCGCTCTAGAAGGAGAAATATATAAAAAAACTGGTGGCACCTGCCCGCCTACTCTAAGTTATGTAGGTAGTTGGGATCCGGATGCTTGTGGTGTTTCTGAAGAGAGTAGTGGCTTTTGTTTAGATCCTAGTTCTACTTACTATGTTATGGTAGATGCCGAACAAGACGGTTTATGTGGTGGAAGAGGTAGATATCAAGTATCAGTAAGAGGCGAAAATTCTACTAAAGGTGCGGATTTATGTTCTCAAGCACTTGCAGGTGGTCCATTTGATTTAGGTACGCTTAATGCAGGAGCAACTATTGGTAATGCATCAGGCTCTAATAAATGGAATAACTATTGTGCCAGCGCTTCAGGAGACCCTAATCCGGGATGGGGTACTGGAGCTCCTGACCAACCGGTTTGGTTCAGATTTACAACTTCTGCAACCGCCGGTCGTGATGTTACTTTTGAAGCATATAACGATCCAGCTTCGTTAGGTGACCAAATAGATTTAAGATTAGCACTGTATGAAGGTTGTGGTGGAACTAAGATTTTTGCTGAAGGAACACAGCCATTATATAGTGAAACAGTAAATACAACATGTTTAAAACCTAGCACTACTTATTTTATTATGGTAGACGGCTGGGATAATTTGCTAGGTGGAGATGAAGGATATTTTGGACTTACCGTGAAAGACAACGGACCATATCCTGCAAATGACTTGATTTGTGGTGCAACTTCTTTACCTGTACAAACTCAATATACTTATAACAGTGCTTATTTAGCCAGCGAAAATAATACTAAAGGAACTTATTGTTTTGAACCGGATCCCGATTGGACAGGTGAGCTGGGTAGAGATAATGATCATGGTGTCTGGTACTACTTCGGTCAAGTACCGGGTAGAACTATAGTAGTTGATGCAAATGATATCGGAAGTGATGATATTAATATTCAAATGACATTATATTCTTCAACAACAGCTAAAGGTTCTTGTACTACACCCGCAACTTCTCCTGTCTTAACAGAAGTTGAAAAAGAGTTTAACGTTACCTCCGGACATGAAGATGCTTATTTTAATTGTTTAAATACTTCGTTGTATTATTGGTTGTTAGTTGATGGTGCAGATGTTTCCGGTACAGGTGCATTTTCAGCTTTAGAAGAAGGAGATTTTTCGCTTAGAGCTTGGTTTCCTGAAGAAGGTGAAATTACAGGATGTGCTGCCGAAAATTTAGGAGCAGTTCCTGATGGTGGAAATATCTATATCAAAAACTTATCCAATATCTGCGGTGCATCATCAATTACAAATTTCCCTGCACCTTCATCTTTTGCATTAGATAAAGCGGTATTATATAAATTTACAACACCACCTGCTGTCGGTTATACAGATGCTTCAGTAAAAATAGAAGGTTTTACCAATCCATATTATGACGAATCTACTTATGGTGGTCCCGGAGGCGGAGCAGGTGGAAATATGGACATGCTTGAAAATGCGTATAATTCCGGTGATGATATAGATTTGCAATTAGCACTATATAGTTACGGAGCTTGTGGAAGTTCACACTCCGTGGTTGGTAGCAATTATGACCCAACTGTAGGTAGCGGAGTGGATGTAACAGGTGCTTCTGGCTCTGATGAATCTTTAATAGTTAATTGTCTTTTACCAAATACTGAATATTTCTTATTAGTAGATGGTGGCGCACTAAATACCAATGGGTATTATGACCTTAAAATATCTGATTATGGCAAACATACTTCAAACGATTTCTTATGTAATGCTATTGATATTTCAGGAACATACACTTCACCTTGGACAAATTGTAACAGCAACACAGTAGTACAATTGAACAATCAGAATAACTATTGTGCTTCAACAAACAATGATATACCTACCTCTTTAGGTATTCGACCACCGGCATGGGGCGAAATGAACGCACCTGTTTGGTATAAATTTAAAGCACCCAAATCAGGTAAGTTAAAAATTGAAGCAATAAATAGTATTTCAGATGCTCTACCACCATTTGACGAACCTGAAATCAGTGCACAGTTAGCAGTATTCTTCTTACCGGGTGGTTATCAAGGTACATGTGCCAATTTAGCTACACAAAAAGACAGATTGCTGTATATTGGCTCTAATCATGATGCCTTATTACACGATGAAGAATATACGGTAGATTGCCTGATGCCGGATTCTATTTATTATTTATTAGTAGATGGAAGTTCTGAAACTTTGTGTCCTGGTTGTACTCGTGGTGAATTTTATTTAAAATTAACTGCAGATCCACGCGACAGACCTGCTACAAATGATGCACTTTGTGATGCAATAGATTTAGGAACACCAGTACTAAGCACTACTATAGTTGATACAAAGGTATCTCCTGCAAGTGGTGCAGCATCCAACCCATCACCTTCAACAGGTTATCCAACAACTACGGGGCTTCACAATGGCGCTCGTAGTAATGCGAATAGTTGTATGAGAGCAGAAAATAATTTCTGTGCAGGTACTGCTAATGAACCGGGTGTTTCAGGAGGAACTTTCCTAACAGACTTTTCTCCTGATGCAACAGTATGGTATTCCTTTACAGCTCCAACTACCGGTGAAGTAATTATTGATGCCTATAATGACCCAGATAGCAGAGGTGATCAAATTGATTTACAATTAGCTGTTTATGAATCTAGCGATGGTACATGTAGCGGAACTATGGTGCCTATAAAAGCTGAATACAATGTTGGCTCATTTAGCGAAACTATGCGCGTACAATGTCTAAATCCTGGTCAGAAATATTGGATTATGGTGGATGGTTCCGGTTTAAATACTTATGGTTATTTTGAATTACAAGTTCAGGCGGTTACAGCTACTTTATCGGGTCCTGCAAACGATGATATTTGTAGTGCTACTGCGGTAACTTACCCGGCAAGTATCGGTACCACAACAACTGTTAACAATCAAACAAACAGGTGTGCCACTATACAAACCATCTATTCTGAACCAACTACATTTACTAAAGATGCTGATGTGTGGTACAAATTTACAACTCCAAATACAGCAGCTCCACATGCCGTAAATGTTACTGTTACCAGTGGTTTACCATGGCCATTTGGAGATGCTATGGATCCTCAAATAGCCTTGTATAAAATGAATCCTACTACAGGACCTTGTGCTTCTTCATTTACCTTGGTGGATGATGGATACAGTGCAGCAGGTTTGCCATTTTATGAAACATTTGATTTCCATTGTTTAGAGCAAAATACAACCTATTATTTAATGGTGGATGGTAGTGGATTAAATGAACAAGGTAATTTTAAAGTTGAATTTACTAGAATCAATCCTCACCCATTACCAACAAATGATAATATTTGTTCTGTAGGAACAACAACGGCTAATGGGTATTTAGGCGTTTTAGGAAGTACTACCGGAAACAAAATAGGAAATACAATAACTAACTGGCATAACTTCTGTTCAAGTGTAGAAGCTGGTGAATCAGCTTTGATGACTGATGGAAATTATTCTTTGGATCAAACAGTTTGGTTCCATTTTAAAACTCCAAATGTTGCTAATAATATAGATGTCGAAATACGAGCTTTAAACGATCCAAATAATGTGGGAGATCAAATTGATCTGCAAATGTTATTGGTTCAAGGAAATCCAGGGTGTTCTCCAACTAATTTTACATCACTTTCACCTATAGAGTCTGATGACCCAGCATTAACGTTTAATTCAACCATCAGAACTTGCTTACCACCTAATCAGGATTTTTATGTTCAGGTGGATGGAAGCGGTTTAAATAAACAAGGTTATTTCACTTTAGAGGTTGAAAATATGGGAACAACTTCTGCACCTGCAAATGACAATATCTGTAATGCGAAAACACTGCCTAGTGGAGGAACTATTACTGGCAGCTATTCCGGATATACCAATGATAATAATATATGCGCTACGTTAGAAGCGAATGAAAAACAACAAGTGGCTGGTAGTATTCAGCGTTCTGTTTGGTATAAATTCGTAGCTCCAACGTCAGCAGATGTTTCAATCGAAGTAAAAGGTAATTCTTGGGTGCCATTTACTCAAAATTATTTCTTACCGGATGTAACGCTTTGGGAACTTTCAGATAATACATATACATCTATTGATAACACGATTGCAGGATGTGCTACACCATCTGCATCTAATTGGAATCAACTAGAATATAATGACTATCAAGGCATCCCTAATTCATTGGCAAATGGTGTTTATCCAACAGTTACACTTACACCGTTATGTCTTAAACCCGGATATACTTATTATGTACAAGTGGATGGTACAGCAGGTATTGGTTTAGATGGTTACTTTAGTATTCAAATTAAAAATAATCAATCGTCCTACAGTGGTCCCGGTAACAACGAAGCATCAGGTGCAACTGCAGTTCCAATTAGTACTGCATCTTGCCAATATAGTAATGGAACATGGCAAAGTGTAGGAGGATATTCATTTGGCACAAATCCAACATGGTCTAATCCGAACTTAATTGGAATTACAACATCTGCCGGAACGCCGTCTTGTAACCAAAATTGCGGGGATGTATGGTTTAAATTCCAGATGCCGGCAGCTTGTGGAAACAACACGAAATCATTTGTGAAAATAGAAGGTGATGATGAATTTAATCTAGATTTAGACGGTTATCCTGAATTAGCCATAGCTGCTTACACGGGTGGAAGTACAACATCTACAGCTAATTTAACTTATCTCAAATGTAGCACAGGCGGCTCTGGTTCAGATCCGGATTTTTCTATAGCTGCTAATCCTGGAGACTGGATATATTTGCAAGTTTGGGATATGGCTGGAAATGAACAAGGTAAGACATTCAAGCTTTGTGTATCTGAACAAAAAAGTGCTGATGCTTGTGCAGACGCTACAAATATGACCTTAGATATTCCTTATTGTTGGAGTGTCGAATCACATACAGGAGAAGCACCAAGTAGTGCAGTGGCTGGCTCTGGTTTGAATACTTGCTTTGGATCTGGTACACCTCAACATTCTTCTTACTTTAAATTTACGACTGATGCAAGTACCAATTTCTGTGATGATTATTATGTGTATGTAAATACAACAGCTCTGGCAAAAGCAATGCCTTCAGGTGCAAATCATGCTTGTTTATCAGGTGTAAACAGCTCTGTAAGTTTAAATTATAGCTTATGGGAATTAAAATCAGGAGGAACTCCTTGTACACCTGGTGCAGTAAATGTAGCACAAGAAGACTGTATTACTTGGAATGACTGTGGTGGAGGTTCATTTGGCTCAAATGTTGTAGGGCCGCATGGTAATGGAGGTGAAGTAAGAGATACAATTTGGTATAACTTAGCTTCCGGGCAACAATTATTACCTAATACTACTTATTATATCGTGTTAGATTATAATATTGATAATATCCTATATTCAGATAGAGTAGTGTTAGATGGTATAATTGAAGTAGGACGTAGATGCAAAGGTAGGGTTTGGGAATACACAACTGCATCTGTAGTAACAACCAATAAGTATTGTACAACCAAAGACGGCTGGAGGCATTATTATGATGATAAGGGTACAACAGCAACAGGAGATGATAAATATGTATTTTCTTTTTATCCTAATGGAAATACAGTTGAAGGTACGGCAACTATTAATCTGCAACCGGCAAGATACAGTTATGAAGATATTCCACATGATTATGCAGAATACGTAATGAAACGTCGTTGGGACTTTACTATAAACTCTGGTTCAATTTTGGCATCTAAACCAGTTAAAATCAGATTTTATTATCAAACAGCTGAGAAACAGGATATCATTGATGCAGCCATTACATTTAAAAATGCTTATGGAGGTTACTATGAAGATTTTGAATGGTTTAAATCAGAAAACGGACATGTATTTAATCCATTGACAGATGTAAATCCAAAAGTTATCTCAGTAGGACCAAGTGGCTATTCAGAAACAGGTTGCTTAAGCGTATGGAATAGTTCAGGAGTATATGTAGGTCCTCCGGGAGTAACGAGATGTCAGGCTTTAACTGCTTCGGATTGGGAAGATAATAATGCAAATCAATCATGTAACGGAATTCATTATGTAGAATATACCGGCTTGACAGGATTCTCTGGAGGAACAGGAGGAACAGGGGTTAGCCCATGGGATTATTCACCTTTACCGGTCGAACTCACTTCATTCACCGGCTATAACGACGGCAATGTAAATGTACTGGATTGGATAACGGCATCTGAAATTAATACATCGAAATTTGAAGTAGAAAAATCAACAGATGGATACAATTTTAGCTATATTGGTGAACATCAGGCTGCTGGGAATGCTTCTTCTCCACATACTTATCAATTAATTGATAATAATCCTTTTATTGGAAATAATTATTATCGTTTAAAAATTGTCAATGCAGATGGTACGTTTAATTACTCTGACAAAATTTTGATAAAAGTAGCAAAATCAGCCAGTGAAGAAGGTATATTGAATATCTATCCTAATCCTACCAAAGGTGAAGTGAATATTGTCTATCAGGCTGCTACTGACCACAATGCATTATTGACGATATTTAATGCCATCGGACAGCAGATGACTGACAATAGTTATCAAATGAAAGCAGGTATCAATACCATTACAATTTCTGCAGACGATTACGCAAAAGGATTGTACATTATTAACTTGCAAAATGCAGAAGCAGGCGTTAAATACCAGTCGAAATTTGTGAAAGAATAATGGATGAAGAACCTAAAATAGCCCCGGTTTTAAAATCGGGGCTATTTTTTTAATACATTATACACAAGAACAACAAACTTTGCTAAATTGCATATCTGTTTAATTCATCTTTTCTACAAGTAATTTTAAAATATACACATTGTCCATATTTCTTATGTGTTAAAAATTTGTGACTTAAGAATAAAATCACTAAATTTGATAAATTCCAACATTGTTAATTTACTTAGGTATGAAAAATATTTTTATTATAATATTAGTTTTTTTGAGTCTTTTTTGCAACTCAAGTATTTTTGCAGATGATAATCCAAATGAAAATAGTCAGAATGCTTCTGATTATGATACGCTGTCTTTAAAAAAAGAAATGAATCTTGAAAATAATGAAAGTTTCCGCAAATTTATAACAGTAATAAATAAAGAAGAATTTAAAACAGGAAATGTTATCTGTTACACATTCAAAAAGAACGAATCAAGAAACGTAGATTTGTTAATACAGTATTTATTTAAAGATAGAAATGTACTGAAACTTTATCCAAAAGATAATAAAATAGCATTACTTGTTAATCAAATTTTCGATATTGCACTGTTTGAAAAAAAAGCAATTGAATTAAATTGCAATATCTTACCTATAACTAAAGATTTTTTTACTAATTGAACATGATGCTAAAATTATTTAGGATATTAACCCTTTTACTTATAATACTATTTTCTGCTAACTCTTTAATTGCCAGCAATGAAAATACTATTGACAATAATAGATATTTATACGGTCTATTTAAAAATTTCTATTTTTCAGAAATCGATAGCTTTCAAGCTAAAGAAAGTGAGATTCAAGAAGCATTTATACAACTGTATAATTATGATAAATTTGATTTAAATTTTAAAATATACTTTTATTTCACCTTTTTTAAAAAACATAATAATGAATTCTTCACTTCTTTAACTAATTCAGAAATAGTTGTATTAATTGTAAATGCACTTAAAAATGATGCTGAAACTGAAACGAAAATATATTCGAACAACTTCAGTAGATTTTACATAGATAAGGTTGGATTTATAGTCAAATCTTTTAAAAATAATTGTAAAATAAATTTTGTAAAAGATAAAGATGAAATGTTGTTAAAGGAAATGACTGACAAAGAAGATAAGTATTTCTATGTCCCTCAAGAATGTTATAAAGAGGTCGAAAAATTTGTAATTAATAATGAATAATTTACTATGAAAAAATATTTACTATTTTTATTTTTATTTATCTTTCTGATACCCCCTAAAAAAGCCGTATCTCAACGAAACTATAAACTTATAGTTACGCAAGTATCTACTAATATTGGTGATTGTGATGGTTGTTGTGTGGGAGATTCAGACCCATTATGGAGGTTTTATATAAATGGAAGTTGTCAAGACAGATATGAAACGACCTGTAATGGCTGTACTAATACAGTCTCTTATACCATCTATGATGCAACTTATAATTGCAGTGGCAGTCAGCCCACCTCAATTGACGTTGGTTTAAGCGGATGTGAAAATGATGGTGCAACCTCTTGCTCCGTTCCAATTTGTGATGGAGGTGCAGCATCTGGCACATGGACAGAGTCGTTGCCGGCTACAACTGGAACTTTTAGTGATATAACAAGAAGTGCGACTAATGGAAGTGGATGTCAAGGTGGTAAATATTTTAGTTTTACATATCATTGGGAGGTTAGCGGTTCATTTATTACAGCTTCTAATGACAACATTTGTTCCGCAGATGATTTAGGCTCCAAAGGGCCGGGTTCTGGTACTACAACTATAAATTATGATAACAGATGTGCTTCTCTCCAACTATCAGAGAATAATCCTAATAACTTAAAAAATTCAATGTGGTGGCGTTTTCAAACACCGTCAGCACCAGCTGGAGAAACCTCTTTTCCTGCAAAAATATATATCAAAGAAAATGGATGTGGCTCAGATAACGTAAATGTTAGATTATATCGGAGAACCGGGACTTTAGATTGTAATTTTGCAGAACCAATTTCTGATATAGGTGGAGACTATACTTGTTCATCTGCCAACTTTGACGAATGGATGGATGAAATCTGTTTACAATATGGTCAGGAATATTATATACAAGGAGGTTATAGCGATGATAATTGTGCGTTAGATTTGAATGGCGGAAGCTCAGGATGTTTTCAAATACAAATGAAATTAGGTGACTATCCGGCTTATGATAAAGTATGTAACGCATTTGATTTATCTCCTTATATGCCCAGTGGAGCTGTTTCAGTTTCACAATCTGCAGTAACAATTGGGAATTTTTATAATTTCTGTGCAGGCAGAGATGCCGGAGAACCAAATTCTGGTAGTGGTGACAGAACAGTATGGTTTAAAGTTAAAACGGGTGCAAACGTTGGAGATAATTTAATAATCGACGCTTCAGGCTTGAAAGAATTTTGTTTAAGCGATGGAGGTGGCTCTGCACTTGCAGGGGCAAAACTAGATGTTTATAAAATGGCAACGACTGATCCAAATTCTTGCTCAAAGGATAGTCTGGTTACTCAAGCAGGTACATCATCGTTTTTAGATGAAAGCAACATTAAAATTCAATGCCCTACACCTAATACATGGTATTATCTTCAAATTCAAGCACGAAATGCCTTACCGGCATTATGTGAAGAACAAGAATTTAATGTAACTATAAGCATGGATGCACTAACAGGTACTTTAACCAGACCAGCCAATGATAACGTTTGTAATGCTATTAACATTGCGGGTGCAGATGCAATTATTAATGCTAATACTAATGAAACTCCGGTATTAAATCAAAATAACCAGTGTGCGAGTACAGAGCTTGAAGAAGCCGCATTAGGTGGTGCAGGCGCATCCGACAAAACAATCTGGTATTCCTTTAAAACGGATGCTAACCCTCCTATAGAAGCTACGATAGATGCAACGTATAATAATTCACTACTCAATACTAGAGGGAATTGCAGTTTTTGGTTTGGTTTAGCTAATGGTACTTTTTTTCCGCGTGTAAGAGTGTATAGCAGTAGCAGACCTATTACAGGTGCTTGTACAGGTATAAACCAACTTACTGCAGTTCCTGATGATGAACTGTTGCTAGGTGTAGACCCAACTCAAGGAACATTTAAGTTGACTTGCTTACAGCCAAATACATGGTATTATGTACAAGTTTATACGGGTTTTGGTTCAATCTGTGATGACGGTGCTTTTGATATAAAAATGTCCGGCGGGCCAATCATTACCAGAGGTCCAGACCGTATATGTAATGCATTGGATATAGGTACTGCTACTTATGGTGGTCCTATCGTTAATACAAATAATAATACTATATCTGTTACAAATCACACGAACAGATGTGCAACAGTAGGAACAGGAGAGCCCGACCAAATGACAGATGGCTTAGATAAAACAGTATGGTATAAGTTCCAAACTCCTGCTGCTCCGGCTGGTATGTCACAATTACAACACACCTATCAAATTCAAGTAATTAACAGGAATACTACTCCCTTACTAACTTATCCGTCATTTACACTTTGGAAAGATGCAACAAATACTGGAACTAGAACATGTACTGGAGCCGGAAGTTCAGAAACAGCTGCTAGTTTCTCTAATTTAATTTATGTTGAAGATGATTTTGGTTTTGATATTACCAATGATGATGCCAATGAAGATAGATTATGTCTGGAACCTTCGACTTGGTATTATATTCAAATTGATCATGCAGGTGCAGGAAGTTACATTGATTATGATATTACCATAAAAAAAGATGCCTTTCGCCCCGGAGATAATATCTGTGAAGCAACAGATTTAGGTATCATTACTTCTAACGGTTTAGCAACAGGTACACCGACAAATGTCAATTGGACCTTAGCAAACAAATTTACAGTTGCTCCTTATTTTGCACTACCGCATACCAATAAATGTGCTTCAGGCGAGCCGGGTGAGCCTAATTCAACACCAGGAGGACCTAATCCAAATTCGGGAACTCACAGTGCTACGGTGTGGTATAAGCTTACAACAGGAAATACTGTACCTGATTGGATTTATTGGTACAATGATGATAATAACTTCTCCAATGGTAACAGAGGTTGTCTAGGTCTTATATTTAATTCAGAGGTTTCATTTTATAAAAGTAATTCTGCTGCAACATGTCCGGTCGGAACAAACTTAGAATTACAAGATGAGATGAACATTCCTGGAGATTTGTGTGACCATACATCAGGAATAGGCTTCGGTGCACCTTGTTATTTAGATATGTTCCGATTAAAATGCCCTGAACCAAATACTACTTATTGGGTACAAGTAACAGATGCGGGAACATTTTCTACTTGTTATGAAGGACAATGGACTTTCGATAATTCAGATAATATAATTTCTACAGCTCCCGGCATTGGCGGCGCACCTATTAATGATACTATTTGTGGAGCAATTGACTTGGGACAAGTGCCAAATGGAGGTACACTTGTACCTACAAGCAATGCCAATGGAAACGGTCCGGGTATATTTGATAACTTCTGTGCAACACCGGATATTCAGTGGAGGGCAGATTTCTCTCAACCATTAGACAGAGATGTTTGGTTCAGATTTAAACCACCATTGTCAGGTTCTGTAAGAATAACGGCGCAATCTGCTCCATCAGGATCTCCGGGGGTTGATGACGATTTGGATTTGCAGGTAGCCGTATGGGAACCTATATTAGGAGATGGCTCTAATGC